>JAEZMI010000367.1 GCA_023414975.1 Pseudomonadota bacterium
CGCCGTCATGGCCGGGCTTGACCCGGCCATCCACGTCTTCCCGCGAACGCACCCGGCCTACGTCATGGATCCCCGGACCACGTCCGGGGATGACGCGGCTCTGGCGGAACCGCCGGCCCCCGCTTCCCGGCCCAGCGCAGGCGCAGCCGGAGCGCCGCGCCGGGACCCAGCGAAGGACCCCGCCGCAGGCGGGGCATTCGGGGATGCTTGCGTGTTTCGAGGCCGCCCTGGCCATCGCGCATGCGGCTGTCGTCATCCCGGCCGAAGCGTAGCGTAGAGCCGGGATCGCCCGCGTTCTTGGACCGTGACGCGATCCCGGATCGGCCTGCGGCCGTCCGGGATGACGGCCATGAGCAGCGCGTATGAGCAGCGCGCGCCCCTATCCCTTCAGCGCCTTCCAGACCAGTTCGGCGGCGGCGAGGTCTTCGATGGCGGTGCCGACCGATTTGAACAGGGTGATCTCCTCCGCGTCCCTGCGGCGCGGGGCCGTGCCGGCGGCGAGCTCGAACAGGTCGCCGTGGATGGCCTGCGGCGCCAGCACGCCGCTGGCGAGCGGGATGACGATATCGCCGGCCTCCTTGCCCGCGCCGGCGCGGGTGTCGACATAGACCCGCGCCCGGCGGATGGCGTCGTCATCGGCCTCGCGCATGGTCGGCGTGAAGCCGCCGACGAGGTCGACATGCTGGCCGGGCCGGAGATAGCGCCCCTCGACCAGCGGCGCGGCGGAGAGCGTGGCGGAGCTGACGATGTCGCTCGCGGCGATCGCGGCCGCCCGATCCGGCTCGGCGCGGGCCTCGAACCCTTCGTCCCGCAGCGTCGCCGCGAGAGCCTCGGCCCGCGCCGGCGTGCGGTTCCAGATGGTGACGGTGCGGATGGGGCGCACGCTCGCATGGGCGCGGGCGAGATAGGGCGCCAGCGCCCCGGCGCCGATGATGGTGAGCCGGGAGGCATCCGCCCGCGCCAGATAGCGCGCGGCGAGCGCCGAGGCGGCGGCGGTGCGCCAGACGGTGAGGGTGCGCCCGTCCATCACCGCCCGCGGCTCGCCGGTGGCAGCCGAGTTCAGCACATAGAGCCCGATCACGCTGTCGAGCCCGCGCGCATTGTTGCCGGGAAAGACCGAGACGAGCTTGGTGCCCATCACGTCCTCCTCCGTGCCGTCCGCGCTCCAGGCCGGCATCAGCAGCAGCGTGCCGTCGCCGGCGGGCCGCTCGATGTGATGGTGATGGCGCACGGGCGTGACGATGCGGCGCCGGAAGGCGTCATCGAGCGCGTCGATCAGGGCGGGAAATGTGAGAAGCCGGCCGATCTCCTCGGCCGGGACGAGACGCAGGCCCTGCATGGCGGGCGCTCAGGCGGCGCTGCGGCGGTCGGTCAGCGCCGGGCTGGTTGGCCCGGAGGCGAGCGCCAATCCCTTGCTGCCCGTGCTGCCTTTACTGCCCGTGCTCGCGGCGTTGCGGGCGGCAAGGCTCGCGCGCAGCTCCTCCGCCTGCTGGGTGGCCCGGCGCGCCTCGCGCCCGTTGCGGCGGGCGGCGCGGCGGTAGCGGCCCTGGCCCAGCCACACGCTCACCCCGCCGATGACGACGCCGAGGATAAGCGCGCCGAACACCACGAGGAACAGCGGCGCCTCCACCGTCCACGCCCCGCCGAACGGATCGACCACCAGCCCGATCTTCTGCCGGTTGGCCACGGCGAGCATGACCAGCGCCACGGAAAGCGGCAGGAGGACGACGACCATCAGAATTCGGCGCAGCACGGGGGCACTCCGGGAAGTTTGCGTAAACGGTACTATTCGAGATCGACGCCATCATTGAGGCGTTCGCGCATCTCCTTGCCCGTCTTGAAATAGGGCACCGCCTTGCCGTCGACAGCCACATGCGCGCCGGTACGCGGGTTGCGGCCGGTGCGCGCCGGGCGCGCCTTGACCGAGAAGGCGCCGAAGCCGCGCAGCTCGACGCGGTCGCCCCGCGCCAGCGCCGCGACGATCTCGTCGAGAATCGCGTTCACGATGTTCTCGACGTCGCGCTGATAGAGATGCGGATTGGCTTCAGCAATCCGCTGTACAAGTTCGGACTTGATCATCGACGCCCCGGCCCCTTTTTGTTTTCGGCTCGTCGGAAATCCAAAAACATCATATTTTGGAAAATCTTGGCCCGTCTAGCCGCCGTGAGGGTGCCAGAGGGCCAACAGACCGTCAAGGCGGGCCTGCGCGGCGGCGTCGCCCGCCGTGCGCAGCAGGGAGGCGGCCAGCTCCCCCAGTCCCATCAGGGACATGAGCCCCGAGACCGCCCCGATCCCGATACCTTTGAGCCAGCCGAATTCGTCGCCCGCGCGCTGGGTACGCCAGGCCCGCACCGGCAGGTCCTTGGAGACGCCGCGCTCGCGCGCCAGCCAGTCGCGCGCGGTGCGCTCGTCGCCGATCTCGTCGATCAGCCGCAGCGGCAGCGCCTGATGGCCGGTGAACACCCGCCCGTCCGCGGCGAGCGCCAGCTTGTCGCCCGCGAGCAGCCGGCGCTCGGCGACCAACTCCTTGAACCAGCTGTAGGAATCATCCACCAGCGCGCGTACGGCGGCGCGCGCGTCCTCGCTCGGCGGGTCGAACATGTTCGGCGCGGCCTTGAGCGGGCTCGACTTGATCTCCTCATAGGAGATGCCGACCGTCTTCATCAGCTCGGCGAAATTGGGGAACTGGAAGATCACGCCGATCGAGCCCACCAGCGAATTGCGCGGGGCGACGATGTGGTCGGCGCCCATGGCGGCGATGTAGGCGCCGGAGGCCGCCATGCCCTCCACGACCGCCACCACGGGCTTCTGCGCGGCGAGGCGCCGCAGCCCGTCATAGAGCGCGGCGGAGCCGACCACGGTGCCGCCGGGGCTGTCGATGGAGAGGATCACCGCCTTGGCGCCGGATTTGCCGATCTCCTCCAGCATCTCCAGCCGTTCGCGCTCGTTGCGGATGATGCCGCCGATCGTCACCCGCGCCACATGCGGCTGCGCGCGCGGCAGGAAGTCGCCGTCGCTCCACCACGCGAACAGCGCCACCCCGCCGCCGAGCAGCAGGAGGAAGGCGAAGACCCGCCAGGCCAGCAGCTTGCGGCGCAGCCGGCGCCGGGCGAGCAGTTCGTCCACCTCGATCGCGCCGGATGCCATCTTACCCGTCTCCGCCGGTCCGTCCTCAGAACGGACAGGGGTAACGGCCCCCCGGCGCCGAGGCAAGCCGCTATCGGCGGTGCGGCTCAGTTCCCGAGCGGAAAGCGGGCGATGAGGCGGAAGGGGCCCTCGTCCTGCCGGTAGAGCGCGATGTCGGAGACGATCAGCGGCCCGTCGCTGCCGGACGCGGCGAAAGCCGCCTCCAGCTCCGCCAGCGCCAGCGCCCGCTCCTCGTCGTCCAGCGGGCCGGTCAGCGTCATGTGGAAGCGGAAATCCTCCAGCACATAGGGGTAGCCCCACCGCTCCAGATAGGCCCGCTGGCGCTCGCTCAGCGGGGCGCGCAGGCGCTTTTCCCGCTCGGCATCGGTCATCGGGGCGCGGAAATCGTCGAAGGCCGCGACAGCGCCCGCCGCCAGCCGGTCGAGCGCGCTGCAGCTTGAGGCGAGCTTCAGCGCGATGAAGCGGCTGATGGCGCGAACGCTCACCCCGGCGCAGGCGAAGCGCGCCCTCTCCTGCGCGAAGGCCGCGCAGGCCTCCCGCAGCTCGGCCGCGCTGCTGTGTCTTATAAACAAAAACGAGCCCC
>JAEZMI010000403.1 GCA_023414975.1 Pseudomonadota bacterium
TGACGCTCCAGCCGCCCTCGCAGCACCCGCACGGCCTGCCGGACGCGGAGTTCGATGCGCTGTTCACCACCGACAAACCGGTGATCTTCGCCTATCACGGCTATCCCTGGCTCATCCACCGCCTCGCCTATCGCCGCACCAACCACGCCAACATGCATGTGCGCGGCTATATCGAGGAAGGCTCGACCACGACGCCCTTCGACATGGTGGTGCGCAACAAGCTCGACCGCTTCCACCTCGTCGACGACGTGATCGACCGGGTGCCCAAACTCGCGCGCGACGCCTATGTGCAGCAGGCGATCCGCGACAAGCTCGCCGAGCATGGCCGCCACATCCGCGCCCACGGCATCGATATGCCGGAGGTCAGGGACTGGCGCTGGCCGACGGCGAAATAGCCGCCGCCGACCGCCATGCGATCCCGGATCGGCCGGCCGCCGTCCGGGACGAGGTCTCTGCCTAAACCCGCTCGATCAACGCCATGGCCGCGGCGGGGTTCTTGGCCTTGAACCCGCTGATGACGAACAGGAACACGTCGCGCGGCTTGGTCGCGGCCGCCGGCGTGAGCAGCTGGTTGGCGAGCGGGGCCGGCGTCTCGCCCTTCGCCCAGGCCTTGGCGATGCCGGCCCAATGGTCGAGAGCGGTGTTTTTATACCCCAGTGCCTCATCCTCCTGCGTGCCCATGATGCGCGCATAGACGAAGGGCGCGGTCACATCGGCGATTGAGGGGAATTCCGAATCCCCGGCGACGATGACGGCAACGCCGTAAGCGCGCGCCATGTCCACGAACTCCGCGCTCTTGAAGCTGTCATGGCGCACCTCCACCGCGTGACGGATGTCGCGACCATCGACACGGGCCGGCAAGAGCTTGAGAAAGCCTTCGAAATCGGCCGGATCGAACTTCTTGGTGGCCATGAACTGCCAGTTGATCGGCCCGAGCTTGTGCTTCAGCTCCGTCACCCCGCTGGCAAAGAACCGCTCGATGGACTCGCCGGCCTCGCTGAGCACGCGCCGATTGGTGGTGAAGCGCGGGCCTTTCAGGGCGAAGACGAAATCCTCCGGGGTCTCGTCATACCACTTGGCGAAGCTCGCCGGCTTCTGCGAACCGTAATAGGTGCCGTTGATCTCGATGGCGGTGAGCTTCGACGCCGCATATTCCAGCTCCCGCTTCTGCGCCAGGCCCTCGGGATAGAAGGCCCCGCGCCAGGGCTCGAAGGTCCAGCCGCCAACACCGATGCGGATACGGCCCGTGCTGCTCGTGCTCATGCGACCTCGCGTGGCGGAAAGGGCGAGCAGGATAGGCAGCGGCTCAGTCGATGGGAAGTCCACCGACAGGGAGCCCCTGCGCGTGCTTCACCTGACTCAGCGCGAAGCTGGATTCGATGGAGGCGACACCGTCGAGCCGCGTCAGCGTCCGCTTGAGGAAGGCCTCATAGGCCGGCAGGTCCTTGACGACGATGCGCAGCAGGTAGTCCCGCTGCCCGGTCATCAGATAGCACTCGACGATCTCCGGCCAGCGGGCGATGGCCCTCTCGAAGCGGTCGAGCTCGTCCTCGCGCTGGCGCTCCAGCTTGATGGAGGCGAAGACGCTGATCGGCAAGCCGACCTTCTCCTGATCGACCACCGCCACATAGCGCTGGATCACGCCGGCCGCTTCGAGCTGGCGCACCCGCCGGGCGCAGGGCGATGCCGACAGCCCGACCCGCGCCGCGAGCTTCTCCATCGTGATGTGCGCGTCCTCCTGCAAGGCGGCGAGGATACGCCGATCGATCGCGTCGACGGGAGAATCTGGCATGAATCACCATGGAAAGGCGGCCGGCCGGCAGTTTGCGCTAAATTGATCGTTCAATCTGGCCATGAATGGCTGCACGGCGCAATCGGACGGCGCTAGCGTATCTCACCCAGCGTCACCGGGAGCGCGCGCATGGCTGCCAACAAGCCGACCGCCAAAAGACCCAACGCCAAGACAGCCACCGCCGAACCCATCGCCGATCTCGCCCTGCTGGAGGAGCTGGAGCGCAAGATCCTCTGGCTGGCGACATGGACCATCCATAACGCCAATCACATCCGGCCCAATGCCGACGGGCTGAAGGTCGGCGGCCATCAGGCCTCCTCCGCCTCGCTCGCCACCATCATGACCGCGCTCTATCTCCACGCGCTGCGGCCGCAGGACCGCGTGGCGGTGAAGCCCCATGCCAGCCCGATCTTCCACGCCATCCAGTACCTGCTCGGCAACCAGACGCGGGCGAAGCTGGAGACGTTCCGCGGCTACAAGGGCGCGCAGTCCTATCCCTCGCGCACCAAGGACGTGGACGACGTCGATTTCTCCACCGGCTCGGTCGGCCTCGGCGTGGCGCAGACGCTGTTCGCCTCCCTCGTGCAGGATTATCTCGCCGCCAAAGGCCTCGGCCATGGGCCGGAGGGCAAGATGGTCGCGCTCGTCGGCGATGCGGAGATGGACGAGGGCAACATCTTCGAGGCGCTGCTGGAAGGCTGGAAGCACGGCCTGCGCAACACCTGGTGGATCGTCGATTACAACCGCCAGAGCCTCGACGCCGTGGTCCGCGAGGGGCTGTGGCAGCGTTTCGAGAGCATTTTCCGCAATTTCGGCTGGGATGTCGTCATTCTGAAGCATGGGCGCCTGCAGCAGGCCGCCTTCGCCGAACCCGGCGGGGAGAGGCTGCGCGAGTGGATCGATGCCTGCCCGAACCAGCTCTATTCGGCGCTCACCTTTCAGGGCGGCGCGGCCTGGCGCAAGCGCCTGCGCGACGAGATCGGCGACCAGGGGCCCGTCACGGCGCTGATCGAGCGGCGCACGGATGAGGAACTCGCCGCTCTCATGGCCAATCTCGGGGGGCATGACCTGCCCTCGCTGATCGACGCCTTCGCGCAGGCGCGCACCCATGACCGGCCGGTCTGCTTCATCGCCTACACCATCAAGGGCTTCGGCCTGCCGCTCGCCGGCCACAAGGACAACCATGCCGGCCTCATGACGCCGGCACAAATCGAGGACCTGCGCACCCGCCACCGCGTGCGCCCCGGCCATGAATGGGAGAAGTTCGAGGGGTTGACGCCGCCCGCCGCGACGCTCGACGCTTTCCTGAAGGCCGTGCCGTTCAACGCCCAGGGCCCCCGCCGGCATCAGGCGCCGCGCATCCCCGTGCCGGCGACGCTCGACGTGCCGCTCCAGCCGGCCATGTCCACCCAGCAGGGTTTCGGCCTGCTGCTCAACGAGATCGGCAAGCAGGACAGCGCCTTCGCCGGCCGCCTCGTCACCACCTCGCCGGATGTCACGGTCTCCACCAATCTCGGCGGCTTCGTGAACCGGCGCGGCCTGTTCGCGCGGGAGGAACTGGCCGATACCTTCAGGAAGGAACGCATCCCCTCCACCTTCAACTGGGAGTTCTCGCCCAAGGGCCAGCATCTGGAGCTCGGCATCGCCGAGATGAACCTGTTCATCATGCTCGCGGCGCTCGGCCTCTCCCATTCGCTGTTCGGCGAGCGGCTGCTGCCCATCGGCACGCTCTACGATCCCTTCATCGAGCGCGGCCTCGATGCGCTGAACTATGCCTGCTACCAGGATGCGCGCTTCATCATCGCCGCGACCCCGTCCGGCGTGACGCTGGCGCCGGAAGGCGGGGCGCACCAGTCCATCGCCACGCCGCTCATCGGCATGGCGCAGGACGGGCTGGCGAGCTTCGAGCCGGCCTTCGTCGACGAACTCGCCGTCATCCTGCGGCATGGCCTTGCCGATCTGCAGGAGGATGACGGCCAGTCGCTCTATCTGCGGCTCTCCACCCGCAGCATCGACCAGCCCGCGCGGGAGATGAGCGCGGCGCTCGCGGCCGACATCGTCAAGGGCGGCTACTGGCTGCGCCGGCCGGGGCCGAACGCGCAGGTCGTCGTCGCCTATCAGGGCGCGCTGGCGCCGGAAGCCATCGCGGCGGTGGGGCTGATGGCCGAGGACCGGCGCGATGTCGGCCTGCTCGCCATCACCTCGGCGGACCGGCTCCACGCCGGCTGGAACGCCGCGCAGCGGGCGCGCGAGAGCGGGGCCGCGACGCCGCCGAGCCATGTCGAGGCGCTGCTGGCGCAGGTGCCGGCCGGCTGCGCCCTCGTCACCGTCATCGACGGCCACCCGGCGACGCTCGGCTGGCTCGGTGCCGTCCATGGCCACCGCAGCCGCGCGCTCGGGGTCGAGACATTCGGCCAGACCGGCACGCTGGCCGATCTCTACCGCCATTACGGCCTCGACGCCCAAGGCATCGCCCGCGCCGCGCAGGCGGTCGCGCCGGGGCGGCCCATACGGCACCTTCGCAGCGTCGGCTGAAGACGAGCATCCGCCGGAGGGCGACGCCACCCCAGGGTCGTCATCCGGGACGGCCGAAAGGCCGATCCGGGATCGTGATACGATTGGAGAGCGATCCCGGGTCTCCGCTGCGCTTCGGCCGGGATGACGCCGTCCATTCCGCAAAAGAAAGGCGCCGGCTCACGAGGGGCCGGCGCCGCGAGGAAGTTCGGGAGCGACGGCGCCGAAGGGACGGCGCCGGCGCGATTGGGAAGGGCGGCGCCGCGTCCAGCGCCGCCCGTCGAGGCGGAGGGTCAGCCCGCTTTCTTGAACTTCGCGGCCTCTTCCGAACCGCCGGTGGCATTGCCCTTCGAATAGGAATGCGCCCCGGTGCCGGCGAGCGCGCCGCCCTGCACGATCAGATATTCGTCGCGGATCGGCCGGCCCTCGAAGAAGCATTCGAGGATCTCGCGCGTGCCCGCCGCGTAGCGCGTCTGGGCGGTGAGCGAGGTGCCGGAAATGTGCGGCGTCATGCCGTTCCACTTCATCGTCCGCCACGGGTGATCCTGCGGCGCCGGCTGCGGGAACCACACATCGCCCGCATAGCCCGCGAGGCGCCCCCTCTCGATGGCGCGGGCGATGGCGTCACGGTCGCACAGCTTGCCGCGCGCGGTGTTGACGATGTAGGCGCCGCGCTTGAACAGCTTCAGCGTCTCGTCATTGATCATGTGCTCGGTTTCGGGATGCAGCGGGCAGTTGAGCGTGACCACGTCGCAATGCGGGTACATCTCCTCGCGCGTGGCATGGAAGGTCAGGTTCAGCTCCCTCTCCACCGCTTCCGGCAGGCGGTGCCGGTCGGTGTAGTGCAGCTTCACGTCGAAGGGCGCGAGGCGGCGCAGCACGGCGAGGCCGATGCGGCCGGCGGCGACGGTGCCGACGCTCATCGCCTCCAGATCATAGGAATGCGCCACGCAATCGGCGATGTTCCAGCCGCCCTGGCGGGCCCAGTCGTGCGAGGGAATGTAGTTGCGCACCAGGCCGAGGATCATCATCACCACATGCTCGGCGACGCTGATCGAGTTGCAGTAGGTGACTTCCGCGACGGTGATGTTGCGGTCGATCGCCGCCTGCAGGTCGACATGGTCCGACCCGATGCCGGCGGTGAGCGCGAGCTTGAGGTTCTTCGCCTTGGCGATGCGCTCGGGCGTGAGATAGGCCGGCCAGAAGGGCTGGGAGATCACCACGTCGGCGTCGACCAGTTCCTTCTCGAACACGGAGTTGGGGCCGTCCTTGTCGGAGGTCACGACCAGCGTGTGGCCCTGCGATTCCAGATACTTGCGCAGGCCCAGCTCGCCGGAGACCGAGCCGAGCAGCGTGCCGGGCGTGAAGTCGATCGCCTTCGGCGTGGGCAGCGTCTGGCCGCCCGGATAATGGTCGATTTTCGGCAGGTCGTCGCGGGCATAGGTCGTGGGGTAGCCGTCGATCGGATCATCGTAAAGAACGCACAGAACCTTCGCCATGGGGGCGTCTCCTCTCCTTCGGGTCAGTGGGGACGGTTCCGCCATGCGCAGGGCAGAGCGTTGAAGCCAAGGGCAGGCTCAGCTGCCGGCAGGCCCTCCAGTCTGATGCCGGAGCGGAACGCCAGGCGGCGGGCATCCTCCACATCGGCCGGGCGGATTTGGCTCACCGCCCCGAACCGATGAGGCGAGACTGCCCGCCGGGACGCTTAGGCGCAAATTGAAAGGAAGCAACGATTGATAGACGGCGCCGATGAAGAGTGTCTATTTCAAATCAGTCTCAAGTAAATCTGCGTCACCTTCATCGTCGTTCCGCCAAGATCGGGCAAATTTCATCAAGGCGCCGGCCACGGGACTCAGGGGATCGCGCTCCGTCAGCACCAGGCCGACCCTCTGTACATGCACGGGATCGACCAAAGGCACGGCGACGAGATCGCCGGCATCGCCGAGACCGCGAAAACTCGCCTCCGGCACGATGCTCGTCCACGGTCCACGCCGCACGAAGGACCACACGCCCATGAAGGAATTGGTCTCGATCGCCGGCTGCGCGGCGAGACCGGCCTGCGTCATCACATGGTCGATGATGCGGCGGTTCTGCATGTCCGGCGTGAGCAGGCAGAGCGGCTGCCGGGCGGCCTCCTTCCAGCGCAGGGAGCGGCGGCGCGCCAGCGTTTCCCCCGCCCGCGTCACGAAGACGTAGCGCTCGACATAGAGCGGCACGCGGCGCACGCGGTTCAGCGGCTCGTTCTCGAGATAGGTGATGCCGGCATCCAGATCGAGCTCGTCCAGCCCGCGCTGGATCGCCGCCGAGCTCAGGGTGAGCATCTGCACCTTCACCTCGGGAAAGCGGTCGCGGAAGGGCGCCAGCAGCGCCGGCGCGGCGGCGGTGGCGGCCGGAATGGCGCCGAGCCGCAGCGTGCCCGAGAGCCGCGCCCCGGTCTCCGCCCGTTCCTGCCGCAGGCTCTCATAATCGGCCGCGATCTGCCGCGCCCAGGCCAGCACGCGCTCGCCCTGCGTCGTGAAGCCGAGAAAGCGATGGCCGCGCACCACGATGGGCAGGCCGAGTTCCTCTTCCAGCTTGCGGATGCCGGCGGAGAGCGTGGGCTGGGTCACGTTGCAGGCCTGCGCGGCGCGGCCGAAATGCTTCTCGCGCGACAGGGCGACGAGGTAATGCATCTGGCGGACGAACATGGGTGCACTCCGGAAGGCGAGGCGCGACGAGCAGGCGCCACGCGGGGAGACGCCAGGAGGGATACACCGCGAGGGAGACACCACCTGGAGGCGACGCCACGCGGCGAGAGACCGGCGCGGTCTTTCTATTCCTTTTCGGATACAGCTTTCAAATAAACCTTGAGACGCCGCCGGAAGGCGCGCGGGGTCTCCGCGAACAGGCGGTGGTGCAGCCGTAGCGCCGAAAGCACCAGCCGCTCCTGCCGCGCCGCGATGGCGTTGGCCAGCGGCACCCGCCAGCCCTGCCGGCCCGCGCGCGCCGGCGGCAGGCTGGCGAGCTCCGCGGCGAGCACGGCGAGATCCTGGTGCTTGCCGAGCTTGTCGCGCAGCCTCTGCAGCTCGGCGACCCAGACCCTGCCGAGCGCCGGCCAGGCTTCGCTCATCAGCTCCATCTGGTAGCGCTGCGCCACCACCGCCTTGCGCAGCTCATGCAGGCTTTCCGGATCGGCCGGGTCGACCTGGCGGATGAGCCGGCGCCCGCGCGCATAGTCATCGCGCAGTCCCCGCAGCAATGCCGCCCGGTCCATCCGAAGGGCGAAGCGCGGGACGGCTTCCCGGCACGCGGCGACGAGCGCGGCGATATCGTCCCGATGCGGCGCGAGCCCGGCGGCTTCGTGCGCGCCCCCTGCCGCCAGCGCCCGCGCGGCCTGTCGGTGCTTGGGAGACGAGAGGTAGTTCTTGCCCGCCAGATCATCCAGCGCATCGCGCCGCGCCTGCGTGTCGCGCGCGCCGGCCAGCTGGCGTGCCGCCGCCCCCAGCGCCGCACGCAACGCCTTCGCCGCGGCGCGATGGTCGCCCCCGACCAGCCGGAGCAGCGCCCGCAGTCGCTTGAAGGCCTTGCGCAGGTCATGCACCGCCCGCACGGGATCCGTCAGTGTCAGGGCGGCCTCCGCCTCGGCGATGGCATGGCGACAGGCCGCTTCCATGACCGAGGGCGCCGCCAGCGTGGGTACCGGGTGCGGGGGCGCCTCGCGGACAGGGCTGCCATGCACAGTTTCGGTCATCGGCCATTATCCTTCTGGCGCAAGGGGTTGCTGGCCATCATCCCGCCGGCTGCGACGGCGCGATGACAAAAAATACGCCAGCCCCCTTTCATTTGGCCAGCCGGATTGCTAGATACCCGCCGTCGGCGACGCCCTGGTGCTCACCGGCTCTGACGCGGGGTGGAGCAGCCCGGTAGCTCGTCAGGCTCATAACCTGAAGGCCGCAGGTTCAAATCCTGCCCCCGCAACCAAATATTCGAATGAAATCAAAGGCCCGTCCGCTTCGGACGGGCCTTTTTTCATCCCAAACGGCCTAGCACGATCCTAGCACAGCTAGCACAGCCCGATTGGCTGCCTGACGTCCTTATGCTACCTTCAGTGTATCAAAGGATGAGGCGAGCGATGCCAAGTCATGAGCTGCTGGGAGGCCTGGTTCAGATCTACAGACGTGGTGAAAGCCGGTACTGGCAGTGGCCTGCGTCGATAGACGGCCGGCAATACCGGGTGAGCACCAAGGAGGATGACCTCCCCAGGCCAAACAGTTTGCCGAAGACTGGTATCTGGGGTTGCGCGGCAAGGCTCGCGCCGGCCTCCCTCAAGACCGAAAAAGACCATCAAGCAGGCTGCCGACCAGTTCCTGAAGGAATATCAGGTCATCACCGAGGGCCGGCGAAGCCCCCGCTGGGTTGAAGGTCACGGCATACGCATTAGGCTCCATCTGCTGCCCTTCTTCGGCGAACTCGGGGTCTCCGAGGTCACTCCCGGCAAGGTCAAGGAATACCGCGTCCACCGAGCGACAACCTCGAAGGCCGGCAAGCCCCCCGGCGCGCAGCACAATGCACAATGAAATCGTGACCCTTCGGCTGATCCTCAAAACCGCGACCCGGCATGGGTGGCTGACCCATTTGCCGGATCTGTCGCCGCCCTATCGGACCCAAGGCAAGATTGTACACCGCCCGTGGTTCACAGCCCGGAGGAGTACAAGCAGCTCTATACCGCCACGCGTGCCCACGCCAAGGCGGCCTACTCCCACCGGCGCTGGAAGGCCGAGCAGGTGCATGACTACGTCCTATTCCTCGCCAATACCGGCCTACGCCCTGACGAAGCCAAGAACCTTCAGCAGCGTGATGTGGTCGTCGTCGACGACCGCGACAGCGGAGAACGCATCCTGGAGTTCGAGGTCCGCGGCAAGCGGGGCGTCGGGTTCTGCAAGAGCATGCTGGGTGCTATTGAGCCCTATCAGCGACTGCTGAATCGTGCGAAGCCGGTTCTGCTAGGGCGCAAGAGTAGACGGCGTGGAGCTGCTGACCTGCGACCCTTTTCTCCTCCGGGTTAGGAGAGAGTCCGAGGGTTGATTTTTGGCCTCAGGCGGCCTGGGTTTCCAGTGGGATTGTTGCGGCGAACTCGGCAGGGGATCGATGGCCGAGAGCTGAATGAGGCGGTTCAGGTTGTAGTCCTCCTTCCATGAGGCGATGGCGGCACGGGCCTGCACCAGGCTCGAGAACAGCGTCTCGTTTAGGCACTCGTCCCGGAACCGGCCGTTGAACTCTCGATGAAGCCGTTCTGCGTGGGTTTGCCCGGCGCGATGTAGTGCCATTCGACGCCGGTCTGCTGGCACCATTTGAGGACAGCCATCGAGGTCAGCTCCGTGCCGTTGTCGGAAACGATGGTCGCAGGCCTGCCCCGGATAGCGAGCAGCGCGTCGAGTTCGCGCGTCACTCGAAGGCCCGAGAGGGATGTGTCGGCCACCAGCGCCAGGCACTCCCGGCTGAAGTCGTCGACCACGGCCAGCACCCGGAAGCGCCGACCGTGCGTGAAGGCATCGGACACGAAGTCGACACTCCAGCGGACATTGATCCGATCCGGCACCAGGATAGGACGCCTCGTTCCGAGGGCTCGCTTGCGTCCTCCGCGCCGACGCACCTGGAGCTTTTCCTCCCGATACAGCCGGCGCAGCTTCTTCTGGTTCATGACGATACCCTGGCGCCTCAGCATGACGTGGATCCGCCGATAGCCAAACCGACGTTGCCCCTCCCGGCTAATCCAGCTTGAAGTTCGTTCTGGCCCAATGAGAGGACCAGAACATGAGGCGCAGCCGCTTCACCGAGGAGCAGATCATCGGGATCCTGAAGGAGCACGAGGCCGGGG
>JAEZMI010000044.1 GCA_023414975.1 Pseudomonadota bacterium
GGCGTAAAGGCTCGCCACGGCGCGCGCATCGGTCGCGTCGCAGGCGAGGCCGTAGACCGTCTCGGTCGGCAGGGCGACCAGCCCGCCGGCGGCGAGCACGCGCGCGGCCTCGGCGATGCCGGCCTCATCGGCGGCGAGGTGGCGGGTCGAGCGCGCGGGCGTGGTCATGATCTCTCCGGTCAAGGCCGGCTCGATAGGCCCGCCGCCGGCCGGGGTCAATGACAGCGGCCGGGGAACCCGGTCGAAGCCGGCGCCGGCATAAGGGGCGGCATCAGGGGAGAGGAGGCCGGCGGCCGGGAAAAATCCGCCGCCCGCCCCTTGCCCTTCTGGCCGTGCGTGCCGACGTGGCATATCGTCCACAATCCGCCGGAACTGGAACGCGACCCCTTTTCATTCCATCCCCGCCGCCGCACCTGCCGACAAGAAGCCTCGCCGGATGCGCCCCGCGCGCCCGCCTCAAGAGGCCCCGGCCAACGCCCCAAGGAAAGCCATGACCACGCTGCTGATCGCTCACGATGCCTGCCTCGATCATCTCACCCCCGCCGGCCACCCCGAGCGGCCGGACCGGGTGCGGGTGCTGAACCGCGTCTTCGAGGCCGAGCCCTTCGCCACGCTCGCCCGCGAGCAGGCGCCGATGGCCGCGCGCGAGGACATCATCCGCGTTCACCCGGAAGATTTCCTCGATGCGCTGGAAGCGGCCGCGCCGGCCGAGGGGTTGGTGCGCATCGACGGCGACACGGTCATGTCGCCGGGCACCTTCGAGGCGATCTCGCGCGGCGTCGGCGGCGCGGTGCTGGCGGTCGACGAGGTGCTGGGCGGCAAGGTGTCGAACGCCTTCGTCTCCATGCGCCCGCCCGGCCACCATGCCGAGACGCGCACGCCCATGGGCTTCTGCCTGTTCAACAATGTCGCCATCGCCGCGCGCCACGCGCAGAAGGTCCACGGCATCGGCCGCGTCGCCATCGTCGATTTCGACGTGCATCACGGCAATGGCACGCAGGAGATCTTCTGGTCGGACCCGAGCGTGATGTACGCCTCGACGCACCAGATGCCGCTTTTCCCCGGCACAGGCTCGGTCGGCGAGCGCGGCACGAGCGACAACATCGTCAACGCGCCGCTGCGCTCGGGCGATGGCGGCGAGGCCTTCCGCGAGGCGTTCGAGAGCCGCATCCTGCCGCGCCTCGCGGCGTTCGGGCCGGAGCTGCTCATCATCTCCGCCGGGTTCGACGCCCACACGCGTGACCCGCTCGCCAATATCAACCTGCTGGAAGACGACTTCACCTGGGTGACGAAGAAGCTGATGGACCTCGCCGACACGCAGTGCGGCGGCAAGCTGGTCTCGGTGCTGGAGGGCGGCTACGACCTCGAAGGCCTCGCCCGCTCCGCCTCCGCCCATGTCACGGCGCTCATGCGCGGCTAAGGCCGCGCATGAGCGCGATTGCGGGGTTAACCCGCAACCGGTCTGCGCCCGCCGGGGGTGAGTTGGCGGGCGCGAGCCTGTATAAGGGGCCGACTCAGGGATTACAGGAGGCTCGGATGAGCGCAGCGACCACCCCGGACCTCGCCGATGTCAGCGGCCTGAGCTTCGAGCGCGCGCTGGCCGAGCTGGAGTCCATCGTCGGCAAGCTCGAAAAGGGCGACGTGCCGCTTGAGGAATCGATCACGCTTTATGCGCGCGGCGAGGCGCTCAAGGCCCGCTGCGACGCGTTGCTGAAGGACGCCGAGGCCCGCGTCGAGAAGATCACGCAAAGCTCGGACGGGCGTCCCACCGGCACCGTGCCGCTCGACGGCGAGTGAGCCCGCGCGCGCGTTGAGCCGGGCATGATCGGCCGACCAGGATCCGCAGAACATGATCCGCAGACCATGATCCGGCTCCGCGCCCATCATTTGCTCTGCCTGCTCACCTATGTCGGGCGGGGCTATACCCCTGCCTTCGTCGCCCGCTACAGCGCCATCGTCGCCCGGCTGAATGCCGGGGAGGGCGCGGTGCTGGTCGAGGGGCCGGACGACATCTGCGCGCCCATGCTGGATCAGGGCCATCATTGCCATGAGCCGCGCATCGCCACACGCGACGCGCTGGCCCTTGAGGCCGTCGCCGGCGCGCTGGGCCGGGCGCTGGCACCGGGCGATACGATCCCGCTCGATGCCGCGACCGTCGCCCGCCTGCGCGAGGACTTCGCCGCCGGGAGAGTCCGCGCGGCCTGCGCCGCCTGCCAGTGGGACGGGCTGTGTTCCGGCATCGCCGCGAGCGGCTTCTCCCGCACGCGGCTGGCGGGTGCGCCCGCTTAGCTGGCGAAACGGGCCCGGCAGTCCGGGTTGAACACCCGCACGGTGGAGGCCGGGTTCCGCGCCAGCGGGCCGGACGGGCGCACCGGGCGGCGCACCAGCTCGCCGCCGCAATTGGGGCAGGTGCCGCCGAGCACGCCCTCCGCGCAGTCCGCGCAGAAGGTGCACTCGAAGGTGCAGATCATCGCCTCCCGCGTCTGTGGCGGCAGGTCGCGGTCGCAGCACTCGCAGTTGGGTCGCAGCTCCAGCACCGTTCTCTCCCGTTCAGTAGACACCCGGCAGCAGGCGGGCGGTGCGCGCGCTATAGGCGCGGTACTCGTCGCCGAAGGTGTCGAGCATCATCTGCTCTTCCCGGCCGATGCGGAAGAGGTAAAGGATGCCGAAGCCGATCACCCCGGCCGGGCCGGCGATGAGGTTCGGGATGAGGATGAGCTGCGCGATCGCCCACAGGAAGAAGGCCGAGTACATCGGGTGGCGCACATAGCGGTAGACGCCGCCGGTGATCAGCTTGTGGCTGTCCTTGATCTCCAGCGTCACCGACCAGTTCTTGCCGAGATCCTTGTGGGTGCGGCGGAACAGCCAGAGCGCGGCGATGAAGGTCAGCGTGCCGAGCGCGAACTGCACCGGCGAATAGGCGTAGTCGGCGCCGTCGAACACATGCGAGGTCGCCCAGAACAGCGGGACGATGCCGAGGCCGAGCGTCGAGCAGGAGAGCAGGATCAGCTCGCGCAGCCGGTCGCGGGCATCGATCACGCGCTCGCGCTTCACCTTGCGCTCGAAGGGCAGGCGGATCACGTACCAGCCGATGACACCGATGGCCCAGACGATCTTGGCGGCGAGGATGAGGTTCATGGGATTCCTGTCATTCAGGCGGTCGGCGCGCCGCCGGCCGAGGTCCCGCCGATCAGCGTGCCGTCGATAAGGGTGCCGTCGACAAGGGCGCCATCTTGGGCGAAGCGGCCCAGCGGGCCTTCGGGGCGCGCGGTGAGGTCGGCGAAGCCCAGCGGGCCGAGCGCGAACATGAAATAGTCGTAGGAAGCCTGCCGCTCATTGGCCAGCAGGAACTGGTAATGCACCCGCATCGGCCGCTTGCGCACGCGCTTCAGCTTCTGCGGGGTCAGCATGTGCTTGATGTTGGCGTTGCGCAGCAGGGGCGCGCTGCCCTCGATGGCATCGAAGCCGGCGGGGCGCAGCGTCACCGGGTGGAACTTGTAGAAATTGATCGCGTCGTGCCGGCCCTGATACTCCACCCAGGTGAGGCCGGGCGTGCCGGCGACGCGCGCGGCCTGCCGGCGCACCTTTTCCCCGCGCGCATGCAGCGCGAGCTTCGGGATGGTCGCCCCGCAGGTCAGGAGGCCGATCCGCGTCGGTCCGGCAGCGAGGGCGGGATCGCGGTCGAGCGCGCGGTCGATCACGGCGAGGATCAGCGTCGCCCCCAGGCTGTGGCCGACCAGCAGGATTTCGTCATAGGTGCCGGACTGCGCGGCAGCGACCAGGCCGGCCGCGAAGTCGTCCAGCCGCGCATCGAGGCTGGGGGTCTTGCCGTGCAGGTAGTCGCGGGCGAGGTCCCAGTCGTCGAGCGCCTGATGCAGGCGCCAGTGGCGCCCCGGCCAGCGGAACAGGGCGAAGAACGCGGCGAGGCCGACCGCGGCCCCCGCCAGCGCCGCGCCGCCGGTGCCCAGCGGGCCGGCCAGCAGAAGGAAGGCGAGCCCGCCCGCGATCAGCCCGCCCAGCGCGAACAGCAGGACCATCAGATAAGGAAAGAAGAAAAAGAAGCCGTAGCGCGGGCTGGCGCGGAAATAGCCGCGCGCGGCGCCGCCGAACAGGAAGTCGGTGAGCCCGCCGAGCCCGCGCCACAGCCGCACCGGGTCCGGCCGGGCGTCGAGGGTGCGCACGATGTCGTCCCAGGCGAGGATGCGGTAATCCGTGGTCGCGCGCCAGTTCGGCCCCGCGCTGGTCACCGTCCACTGCGCGAAAGGCCGTGCTCCCGCATCGACGCGCGGGCCCACATCCACCGTGAACGACCACAGCGCGCCGAAGCGCCCGGCCTGGTTGGCGAACCGGCCATGGTGGTAGGACATCGGCGTCGGGTCGTGGCCGGGCAGGAACAGCACGAGGCGGCGCAGGCCGGTGCGGGCGCGCGGGGCCGCCGCGACAGCCGGATCGGCCGTCGCGCCGTCTCCCGCGCGCTCTGTCACCTCGTGTGCCACCGTGTGTGCCACATCGTTAACCACGTCGTTCATGCGTCCCGGTTCTAAACGAACCCCCCGGTCCGATCCAACTTTTGTGACGCCTCGCCCTTCCGTCTCCACACTCTTGCTCGGCTTTGCCCTGTAAGGCTGAGCGGACGGCGCGGCGGAGAGCGCGGCGCCGGCGATGGTGCCGGAAGACGGTGCCGGAAAATAATACCCGCGAAATGCCCCAGGGCTGCCTCGGCGACGGCGCCCCGACGACGCGTCCCGCCCGCGCCCCGCCCGCGCGTTGCACCCGCCGGGGGCATTGTGTATGCCCTTGAACTTCGTCCATGGCACCGCATTTGCCTTGGAGGAGCCGTTACCGGAGACGTCCTTGACCCGTCCTGCCACGCCGCTTCTCGACACCGTCCGCGTGCCGGCCGATCTCCGGCGGCTGCCCGACGACAAGCTGCCGCAACTCGCGGCCGAGCTGCGCGCGGAAATGATCGACGCCGTGTCCGTCACCGGCGGGCATCTGGGCGCGGGCCTCGGCGTGGTCGAGCTGACCGTGGCGCTGCATCACGTCTTCGATACGCCGGACGACCGGCTGATCTGGGATGTCGGCCACCAGTGCTACCCGCACAAGATTCTCACCGGCCGGCGCGAGCGCATCCGCACGCTGCGCCAGGGCGGCGGCCTGTCCGGCTTCACCAACCGCGGCGAGAGCGACTACGATCCCTTCGGTGCCGGCCATTCCTCCACCTCGATCTCCGCCGGGCTCGGCATGGCCGTGGCGCGCGACCTCGAAGCCGCGAGGGCGCCCGGCGCCGCCCCGCGCCACGTGGTGGCGGTGATCGGCGACGGCGCCATGTCCGCCGGCATGGCCTATGAGGCGATGAACAATGCCGGTGCGATGGATTCGCGCCTCATCGTCATCCTCAACGACAACGACATGTCCATCGCTCCCCCGGTGGGCGCCATGTCGGCCTATCTCGCCCGGCTGATCTCCGGCCGCACCTACCGCTCGCTGCGCGAGACCGCCAAGCAGCTGGCCGGCAACCTGCCGAAGTTCTTCGGCCGGCAGGCGGCGCGGGCGGAGGAGTTCGCGCGCGGCTTCTGGACCGGCGGCACGCTGTTCGAGGAACTCGGCTTCTACTATGTCGGGCCCATCGACGGGCACAATCTCGACCATCTCCTCCCCGTCCTGCGCAATGCGCGCGACAGCGAGACCGGGCCGATCCTCGTCCATGTCGTCACCCAGAAGGGCAAGGGCTACGCGCCCGCCGAGGCCTCGGCCGACAAATATCACGGCGTCCAGCGCTTCGATGTCGCCACGGGCGCGCAGCGCAAGGCCGTCTCGAACGCCCCGACCTATACCAGCGTCTTCGCCGAAAGCCTGATCAGCGAGGCGCGGCGCGACGACAAGATCGTCGCCATCAACGCCGCCATGCCCTCCGGCACCGGGCTGGACCTGTTCGGCGAGATCTTCCCCGAGCGCAGCTTCGATGTCGGCATTGCCGAACAGCATGCCGTCACCTTCGCGGCGGGCCTGGCGACGGAAGGCTACAAGCCGTTCTGCGCGATCTACTCGACCTTCCTCCAGCGCGCCTATGACCAGATCGTGCATGACGTGGCGATCCAGCGGCTGCCGGTGCGCTTCGCCATCGACCGCGCGGGGCTCGTCGGGGCGGATGGCGCGACCCATGTCGGCGCCTTCGACGTGCCGATGCTCGCCTGCCTGCCGGGCATGGTGGTCATGGCCGCCGCGGACGAGGCGGAGCTGGTGCATATGGTCGCCACCGCCGCCGCCTATGACGAGGGGCCCATCGCCTTCCGCTATCCGCGCGGCGAGGGCGTCGGCGTCGAGCGGCCCGCGCGCGGCGTCCCGCTCGCGATCGGCAAGGGCCGCGTGCTGCGCGAGGGCTCGAAGATCGCCCTTCTCTCGCTCGGCACCCGCCTCGCCGCCTGCCTCAACGCCGCCGAGCAGCTCGCCGGTTTCGGCCTCTCCGCCACGGTGGCGGATGCCCGCTTCGCCAAGCCCATCGACCGCGACCTCGTGCTGCGCCTCGCGCGCGAGCATGAAGTGCTCATGGTGGTGGAGGAGGGTGCGCATGGCGGCTTCGGCAGCCATGTGCTCACGCTGCTGGCGGAAGCCGGCGCCCTGGACCGGGGGCTGAAGGTGCGCACGCTGGCGCTGCCCGACCGTTTCCTCGACCATGATGCGCCCGCCGTTCAGATGAAGCAGGCGGGCCTCGATGCCGACGGCATCGTGCGCGGGGTCTTCGCCGCCCTGGGCGCCGACGAGGAAGCCCGCCTCACCTTGCTGCGCGGCTGAGCCATGTCCACGCATGAGGCGCCCCCCGCGCCCGCCCGCGACCGGGCCGACCGGGTGCTGGTGGCGCGCGGCCTGTTCGACAGCCGTGCCCGCGCCCAGGCCGCCATCGCCGCCGGTCTCGTGCGGGTGGAGGGCCGGGTCCTCGCCAAGCCCTCCGAAACCATTTCCAGCGACGCCGCCATCGAGGCGCAGGAAGCCTATGCATGGGTCTCCCGCGCCGGCCTCAAGCTCGCCGCCGCGCTCGACGCCGCCGGGCTCGACGTGACCGGGCGCGAGGCGCTGGATGTCGGCGCCTCCACCGGCGGTTTTACCGAAGTGCTGCTGGCGCGCGGCGCCGCCCGCGTCCATGCCATCGATGTCGGGCGCGACCAGCTCCACAGCCGGCTGCGGGAGGATTCCCGCGTGGTCTCGCGCGAGGCGACGGACATTCGCGACCTCGCGCCGGGCGATCTTCCGGCGGCGGGCGTCGTCACCATCGACGTCAGCTTCATCTCGCTGGAAGCGGTGCTGCCCGCCGCGCTCGCCCATGCCGCGCCGGGGGCCGATCTCGTCGCGCTGGTGAAGCCGCAATTCGAGGTCGGGCGCGACAAGCTCGCCAAGGGCGGCATCGTGAAGGACGCGGCCGCCCGCCAGGCGGCGGTGGAGCGGATCGAGGCGCGGCTGGCGGCCCTCGGCTGGCAGGTGCGACACCGCCTCGCCTCGCCGATCCCCGGCGGCGACGGCAATGAGGAATTCCTCCTCGTCGCCAGGCGCCCCATCCGCCGGCAAGGGGAGGGCTGACCGATGCCGCGCGGCAACCCGCCCCTGTCGGTCGCAGCGTCCGCTGAAGCTGCACGCACTGCACCGACTGTTCACCTCACTGCACTGACCATCGACCATCTCGGCCAGCGCGGCGACGGGGTGGCGCAGACCGAAAACGGGCCTGTCTACGTGCCGCTGACGCTGCCCGGCGAGGTGGTCGAGGCCGAGGTGAGCGCGGATCGCGGCAAGCTGGTTTCCATCCTCCAGCCGAGCCCGGAGCGGGTCGCGCCGGTGTGCCGCCATGTCGGCCAGTGCGGGGGCTGCGCGCTCCAGCATCTGGAAGTATCAAAATACCATCAATGGAAACGAGGCCTCGTCGAGGAGGCGCTGCTCCGCGCCGGATTGACGACGGATATCAAGGACTTGATCCCCGCCCATGGCGAGGGGCGCCGCCGCGCCGTGTTCCATGCCCGCTCGACCGGTGGCAGCGCCGCGCGCGGCAAGGATATACTGGCGGTGGGATTTGCCGGGCGGCGCAGCCACGCCATCGTCGCCATCGACGCCTGCCCGATCCTCGCGCCGGGCCTCGACGGCGCGCTTCCTGCGGCCTGGGCGGTGGCGCAAGCCCTTGCCCCGCTTGCAAAACCTCTGGACATTCAGGTCACGGCGACCGACACCGGCCTCGACATGGACGTGCGCGGCAGCGGCCCGCTCAAGCCGGCCCTCGTCGCCCGCCTCGCCGCCATCGCCGGCGAGCATCGCCTCGCCCGTCTCACCCGCCATGGCGATCTCGTGCTTCAGCGCGAACCGCCAATGATTTCAATGGGTTCTGCCCGGGTGACGCTGCCGCCGGGCTCGTTTCTGCAGGCCACCGCCGCCGGTGAGGAGACGCTGGCCCGGCTGGTTCTGGAGGCCGCGAAGGGCGCCGGGCGGGTGGTCGACCTGTTCAGCGGCGTCGGCACCTTCGCCCTCCGCCTCGCGCAGAAATCCCGCGTCAGCGCCTATGAATATTCCGCCCCGGCCATCGAGGCGCTGAATCGCGCGACGCGCGGCGTTCCCGGCCTGAAACCCGTCACCGGCGAGGTGCGCGATCTCTTCCGCCGCCCGCTTTATCCCTTGGAACTCAAGAACATCGACGCGGTGGTGTTCGATCCGCCCCGCCAGGGCGCGCAGGCGCAGGCCGAGCAGCTTGCCCAAGGCAAGGTGCCGCTCGTCATCGGCGTGTCCTGCGATCCCACGAGCTTCGCCCGCGATGCCAAGATATTGACGGAGAAGGGGTTTCGGCTGGAGAGCGTCACCCCGGTGGACCAGTTCCTCTATTCCGCTCATGTGGAGCTGGTCGGCGTGTTCCGCCGGTAGTTCGACGGCCGATTGTCTCCGATCTGGCGGCAAATGCGCTGGCGTCTCCTCGCCTGGCGGTGGAGGATGCGGCGTTTTAGTCAGGGGAGGGAGCCTTGAAGCTTCTGTTCATCGCCGCGGCCGTTGCGCTGGCCGTCGGCACCACAACCGTTCGCGCCGACACCATGAGCATGTCCGCCCCGGCGGGCCCGACGCCGCAGGCCCTCGCGGCCGCGGCCAAGGTGCCGTCGACACGCGCTTTCGTCGACACGGCGGCCGCCGCCAACCAGTTCGAGATCGCCTCCAGCCGGCTGGCGCTGATGAAGTCCTTCAACCCCAAGGTCCGGGCCTTCGCGGCCGCCATGGTCAAGGACCACACCGCCATCGGCGCGAATTTCGTCGCGGCCCTCCAGAAGGCGAATACCGGCCTCACCCCGCCCGCGGGCCTCGGGCCGGATCTCGACGCGACCATGGTGAAGCTGCGCGGCACCTATGGCCCGGCCTTCGAGGCGGCGTATCTGGAGGCCCAGACAAAGGGACACCAGGCTGCCGTCGGCCTGTTCGCGGGCTATGCCAAGGGCGGGGCCAATCCGGTGATGAAAGCCTTTGCGGCATCGACGCTGCCCACCATCAAGATGCACCTCGACATGTGCTACAAGCTGGCCGCTGCGCTGAAGAAGTGACTCCGGGGGAATTGAGGGCGGCATACGCCCTCAATTCCCCCAGCGCTCCATCCACATGCGTTCGCCGATAGTGCAGGAGACCCGTTTCTGGTCCGCCGCCCGGTGGACCAGCTCCTGCCGTCGCGGCACGACGCCGGCGATTTCCAGCACCAGCTTGGTCTTGATGGCGTCCGCGAACTGGTGCGCGCCGCGCACGGGAATGACGAAGGCGCCGGGGCCGCCGACCACGCAATCCTCGTAATAGACGTCGAGCTCCCCGATATCGAGCATCGAGCCCGCCGGTTCCTTCAGCATCAGCGGCAATCCATTGATGGTGATGCCGCGCTTCACCACCGCATCGCGCGTCGGCTCGACCATGGGCCCCTGATTGTTGGTGCCGTCGCCGGAAATGTCGATTACCCGGCGCAAGCCCTTGAATTTGTTGGCGTCAAGTTGGTCGGCGCCAAATTCCATGGCGCCCGAGATCGAGGTTCGGTAGACCCGGCGCAGCGGGGCCGCGCGGATTTTCTCGGCAAAGCCGGCCGCATCCTGCACCCCGCCGATCAGCGTCCAGTCCACCACGACCTTCTGCTCATCGGCCCCCGCCCATTCGACATAGGCGAT
>JAEZMI010000012.1 GCA_023414975.1 Pseudomonadota bacterium
CGGGAGCATTGGACGCGCCGCCGAACAGGCTCTTCACGCCGTCGAGGAAACCACCGCCGGAATCGAGCGCGGCGACCTGCGTGCCCGGCGCGGTCGCGGCGGGCGTGCGCGCACCGAACAGGCTCGGCATCTCGGTTGCCGCGAGGGCGGTCGGAGCCGGGGCGTCGCTCGGGCGCGGCGCGGGGAGCGGCACATTGGCGGCGGTCGGCACGATGTCGGCCTGCGCCAGCGCCACCGTTTCCTCCGGCGCGGGCTCGTTGGTCGCGACGCCATAGTCGCTCCCCGGCGGCTTCACCACCGGCGGCAGCGAGCCCGGCGCCTTAAGCTCCGGATTCTGCAGCTTGGCGAGGAACACCTTGTGCATCCCGCCATCCTTGCCCGTCTTCACCGGGGCGACGGGCATGGAGGCGTCGGCGCTGGCGATCTTGGTCGCGACGTCGTGCTGGCGGGCAGCGAGCGCTTCGGCCAGCCCCTCCGGCTGGGTATAGTCCGGGCAGGGCAGCGCCGCCTGAAGCTTCTGGGTCGGGTCGGTCGGCGTCGCGTTGAAGACGTATTTCTTGCCGCAGAAATCGACCTTCGGCGGCGCCTTGGTCAGCTCGAACGTGTCGCTGCCTTCCTTCAGCATCTTCCAGAAGGCGAGGTTCGGGTTGTTGCGGTGGCGGACCATGTTGTCCGCCGTCATGCGGAACGGGTAGGCCTGCACCTGGAAGGAGCGCTGCCCGCCCCTGAAGCTTTCGCGGCCGAGCACGAACAGTTCCTGGATCTGCTCGTCCGTCATGGCGTAGCAGCCGCGCGACGAGCAGTCGCCATGCACCATCAGGTTCGAGCCGTGCCGGCCGAGCGCCTTGTCGAAGGCATTGGGAAAGCCGAGGTCGAAGGCGAGATAGTACTGGGAGTTCGGGTTCATCTGGCCGGGGGTGATCGTGTAGAACCCCTCCGGCGCCTGACGGTCGCCCTCTTTCACCTTCGGCCCCAATTCGCCGGACCAGCGGCAGATCGGGTAGGTCTTGAGCAGCGCGTACTCGCCGCTGGTGGTCTCCTTCCAGACCTCCAGCTCCGATTCTTCCTTGTAGATGCGCACGACGATGGGGCTGGTCGGCGCCATCTGCTTTTCCTGGATGAGCGCCAGCGTCTTGGGCGACAGCGCCATCGACTTGGAAAGCGGGCCGGGCCCGTCATCGCCCGTGCAGCCGGCAAGGGCAAGCGCCGCGCAGCCCGCCAGCAGCGCCATGCGCAGGCGGGAGGCGACGTCACGCCCATGACCAAGTCCGTGACCCGGTCCTTGCCCGCGCAAGGACGGTCCGGACCGGCCCATCATGATCCGCCGAGAAAACGCCGGAAGGCTCAATCCCGATACTCCCCGGTCCCACACAGGACGGATGCGCGAAGCGTTATCCCCACCGCGATTTTATCGCAAGTCGCCACTGATCGCGATACGCACGTCGATACCGCGGCGCGCGCCGCGCTCACAGCGTGCGGCCGATGGCGAGGAACTTCTCCCGCCGCGCCTTGCGCAGGGCGGCCGCATCGAGACCCTCCAGGTCGCCGAGCGCGGCCTCGATGGCGTCGCCCGTGGCGTTCATCGCCGCCAGCGGGTCGCGGTGGGCGCCGCCCGGCGGTTCGGGAATGATGCCGTCGATGACGTGGAAGCGCGCGAGATCCTGCGCGGTGATCTTCATGTTCATCGCCGCCTCCTGCGCCTTGGCGGTGTCGCGCCAGAGGATCGAGGCCGCGCCCTCCGGCGAGATCACGCTGTAGATGGCGTGCTCCAGCATCAGCACGCGGTTGGCGGTGGCGATGGCGATGGCTCCGCCCGAACCGCCCTCGCCGATGATGACGGCGACATTCGGCACGCCGAGCGACAGGCAGGCGTCGGTTGAGCGGGCGATGGCCTCGGCCTGCCCGCGCTCTTCGGCGTCAAGGCCGGGGAAGGCACCGGCCGTATCGACCAGTGACACCACGGGCAGCGAGAAGCGGTCGGCGAGTTCCATCAGCCGGGCCGCCTTTCGGTAGCCTTCGGGCCGCGCCATGCCGAAATTGTGCTTGATGCGGGTCTCGGTGGTCGACCCCTTCTCCTGCCCGATCAGGCAGACCGGACGGCCGCGAAAGCGCGCGAAGCCGCCGATGATCGCCTGGTCGTCGCCGAACTTGCGGTCGCCGGCCAGCGGGTCGAATTCCTCGAACAGCGTGGCGGCGTAGTCGCTGAAATGCGGGCGCATCGGGTGGCGCGCCACCTGCGCCTTCTGCCAGGGCGTGAGGTTGGCATAGAGCTGCACCAGCGCATCCTGCGCCTTGCCCTGCAACCGGCTGATATCGTCGCCGATGGCGACCGCGTCGCCCTGCGCGGCAACCGCCCGCAGTTCTTCGAGCTTGGCCTCGAGCTCGGCCACGGGCTTCTCAAAATCGAGGTAGCTGCGCATGCTTGTCGGTGAATCCGGCTTCACGAGAACGGCCGCTCCGGACGGGGGCCCTTTGAGGTGGCGCGGAAGCTGCCCCGAGAGGGTGGCGACGTCAAGGCAAGGTGTGCATTTTCAAGGCAGGGGCCTCCGTCCCGGCCATTTTTCGCCCCGGCCCGCCCACCGCGCTCAATCGCCGCCACCCTCCGCCAGAGGATGCAGGTCGCGCACCAGGCTTTTCAGCCGCTCATCGAGCACATGGGTATAGATCTGCGTGGTCGAAATGTCGGTATGGCCAAGCAGGGTCTGGACGATCCTCAGTTCCGCGCCATGGGCGAGGAGGTGGCTGGCGAAAGCGTGGCGCAGCACGTGGGGGGACAGCTTCGCCAGATCGAGCCCCGCCGCGAGCGCGAGGTCCTTCAGGTCGAGCGCCACCTGCTGGCGGGTGATGTGGCCGCTTGCCGCAGCGGAGGGAAACAGCCAGCGCCCGCCCGCCATTGCACGCCCGCCTTCCGTCCCACGCTCCCCGGCGGTCTTGCGCTGGGCCTTGGCGGCGTCGGCCGCTTTCGTCTGCGCCTCGCGATAGGCCCTCATCGCCGTCTTGGCGGCCTCGCCGAGCGGCACCAGCCGCTCCTTGTTGCCCTTGCCGCGGACGATGATGGCCTCGCCCTTGGCGGTCGCGGCGGAAGCCGGCAGCGCCGCGAGTTCGGAAACGCGCAAGCCCGTGGCGTAGAGCAGCTCGACGAAACAGGCGACGCGGGCCCGCCGCGCCGCCTCCCCCGCGCTCGGCGCCGCCGCGGCGGCCCGCGCATGGGCGGTCTCGATCAGGGTGGAGACCTCCGCCTGCGTCAGCACCTTGGGCAGCGGGCGGGTACGGCGCGGGCCTTCCAGCACGGCGGCGGGATCGTCGCCGCGGTGGTTCTCCGCATAGAGGAACCGGTGGTACTGGCGCAGCGCCGACAGCCGCCGGGCGATGCTCGCCGCCGCAAGGCCGCGCGCGGAGAGATCGGCGAGATAGGCACGGATAGTCGCCGTGTTCGCCTGCAGCGGCCCCACCCCCTCGGTGGCGAGGAACGCCTCGTAATCCTCGATGTCGCGGCCATAGGCGGCGAGCGTGTTGGCGCTCGCGCCCCGCTCGGCCGCAAGCATGGCGAGAAACAGCGCCGCCGGCCGGGCGTCATCGCGCCTCATGGCGTCTTCCGGTCGAGCGGCACGGAGATGCTCATCTCGCGCGGCGTCGGCTCGACGAGGTTGGCGAGCGCCCACATCGCGCCATAGCCGATGCCCGCGATGACACCGAGGATGACGAGAAGGCGGATAAGGCTCGGCATGGCGGATTCCGTGAGGCGCGGGCAGCGCGATGATTCGGTCGGGATTCATCCCAATTTCGATCTTAAGGCCTTTCCGCGGGCTTAAGGAGAGCACCGGTATTCTGGTGCCGCCCCGGAGGCTCTCATTGCGTCGCGTGCCGCCCGATGATAGGTCGCGCCGGGGAAATGGCACGGCGATGACGGTCGAAACGGACGAGAGCAAGGCAGTGGAGTTGCGGGCCCGGTTGGGCTCCCGCTCTATCGTTCTGGTCGGCATGATGGGGGCCGGCAAGTCCTCCGTCGGCAAGCGCCTCGCGCGCCGGCTCTCCCTGCCCTTCGCCGATGCCGACACGGAGATCGAGCAGGCCGCCGGCATGACGATCCCGGAAATCTTCGCCCATCACGGCGAGCCGGCCTTCCGCGACGGCGAGAAAAAGGTGATCGCCCGCCTGCTGGAGACGGGGCCGATGGTGCTCGCCACCGGCGGCGGTGCCTTCATGAACGCGGAAACCCGCACCGCCATCGCCCGGCACGGCGTCTCGGTGTGGCTGAAGGCCGAGCTCGATCTGCTGCTGCGGCGCGTGCGCCGGCGCGACGACCGCCCGCTGCTGAAGACCGAGGATCCCGCCGGCACGCTCGCCCGCCTGATCGATCTGCGCTACCCCGTCTATGCCGAGGCGGCCGTCACCGTCGTCTCGCAGGACGTCCCGCAGGACGTGATGGTCGAGGAAGTGCTCGACGCCCTTCTGGCCCATCTGGCCGCGCCATCCACAGGAGAACCGACGTGACCGAGGCCGCCGCGACGCTGACCCGCGACATCACCCGGCTCGGCGTCGGGCTGGGCGAGCGCAGCTACGACATTCTCATCGGCCCCGGCCTTCTCGCGCAGGCGGGCACGCGCATCGCCGCGCTGCGTCCCGGTGCCCGCGTCGGCATCGTGACCGACCGCCACGTCGCCGAGCGGCATCTGCCGGCGGTGGAGGCGGCGCTCGCCGCCGCCGGCCTCGCCCCGACCGCGATCGTCATCGAGCCGGGCGAGAAGTCGAAATGCTACGCGGTGTTCGAGGAGGTGGTGGACGCCCTGCTCGCCGCCCGCATCGAGCGGCGCGATCTGGTTCTCGCCCTCGGCGGCGGCGTGGTCGGCGATCTCGCGGGCTTCGCGGCGGCGGCGCTGCGGCGCGGCGTGGACTTCGTTCAGGTGCCGACCAGCCTGCTCGCCCAGGTCGACTCGTCCGTGGGCGGCAAGACCGGCATCAATTCGCGGCACGGCAAGAACCTCGTCGGCGCCTTCCACCAGCCCATCCTCGTTCTGGCCGACGCGGATGTGCTGGACACGCTGCCCTTGCGCGAGTTCCGCTCCGGCTACGCGGAAGTCGCCAAATACGGCCTCATCGACAACGCGCCCTTCTTCGCCTGGCTGGAGCGCAAATGGCAGGAGGTGTTCCGGGGCGGGGCCGCGCGGATCGAGGCCATCGCCACGAGCTGCGCCTCCAAGGCCGCCGTCGTCGCCCGCGACGAGAAGGAGACGGGCGACCGCGCCCTGCTCAATCTCGGCCACACCTTCGGCCATGCGCTGGAAGCCGGCGCCGGTTTTTCCCAGCGCCTGCTGCACGGCGAAGCCGTCGCCATCGGCATGGCGCAGGCCTTCCGCTTCTCCGCCCGGCAGGGATTGTGCGCCCCGGCCGACGCCGAGCGGGTGGCGGCGCATCTGAAGACCGTCGGCCTGCCGACCCGCATCAAGGACATTCCCGGCGAACTGCCGGACACTGACGGGCTGTTGGCGCTGATCGCGCAGGACAAGAAGGTCTCACGCGGCGCGCTCACCTTCATCCTCGCCCGCGGCATCGGCCAGAGCTTCATCGCCCGCGATGTCGAGGCGGGGGATGTGCGGGCCTTCCTTGAGGATGAGCGGCGGGCCGGTTAAACATCGGGCATGACCCCTTATGACTGGATTGCCCTCGGCGCCGTCGTCGCCTGCCTGCTGCTGTCCTTCCTCTTCTCCGGCAGCGAAACGGCACTGACCGCCTCCTCCAAGGCGCGGATGCACGCTCTGGAGAAGAATGGCGACACGCGCGCCGCGCTCGTCAACCGCATGATGAACCAGCGCGAACGGCTCATCGGCGGCATCCTGCTCGGCAACAACCTCGTCAATATCGGCGCCTCCTCGCTTGCGACCGGCATCCTGCTCGCCTGGTTCGGCTCGGCCGGCATCGCCTATGCGACCATCGGCATGACGGTAGTCGTCGTCATCTTCTCCGAGGTCCTCCCCAAGACCATCGCCATCAACCACCCCGACCGCGTGTCGCTTCTGGTGGCGCGGCCGATCCGCTTTATCGTCGGCCTGTTCGGCCCGCTCACCCTCGCCATCGAAGCCTTCGTGCGGGCGCTGCTGCGGGCCTTCGGCGTGTCGCTCGACGCCACCACCAGCGTGCTCTCCGCCTCCGAGGAGCTGCGCGGCGCGGTCGATCTGCTGCACCGCGAGGGCAGCGTGGTGAAGGACGAGCGCGACATGCTGGGGGGGCTGCTGGACCTCAACGAGCTCGAAGTCTCCGACATCATGGTCCACCGCACCAAGATGGCGAGCCTCAATGCCGACGAGCCGCCGGAGAAGATCGTGCGCGAGGCGCTCGCCTCGCCCTTCACCCGCCTGCCGCTCTGGCGCGAGCGGCCGGACAACATCGTCGGCGTGCTGCACGCGAAGGATCTGCTGCGCGAGCTTCAGGCGCTCGGCAACGACGTCACCCGCCTGTCGGTGGAGAAGATCGCCCGCGAGCCCTGGTTCGTGCCGGACGTCACCTCCCTGTCCGACCAGTTGAAGGCGTTCCGCCGCCGCAAGCAGCACTTCGCCCTCGTCGTGGACGAGTATGGCGAGGTGATGGGGCTGGTCACGCTGGAAGACATTCTGGAAGAGATCGTCGGCGACATCACCGACGAGCACGACCGGGCCTTCACCGGCGCCCGCCGCAACCCGGACGGCTCGGTCAGCGTCGAGGGCTCGGTGCCGATCCGCGACGTCAACCGCGCCATGGGCTGGGACCTGCCGGACGAGGAAGCCACCACCATCGCCGGCCTCGTCATCCACGAGGCCCGCATCATCCCCGAGCCCGGCCAGACCTTCCTGTTCCACGGCTTCCGCTTCCAGGTGATGCGCAAGCAGCGCAACCGCATCACCCTGCTGCGCGTCACCCCGCTGATGCGCGCGGCCTGAGGCGCACCCTTCACTTCCCCCGCCGCGCCCCCATATAGGCGGGGAACGCCGGGCCGCTATTCGCCCGGCGCCTTCGCCTCGATGGCCAACGCGTGCAGGCCGCGGGCGATCTCATCCGCCAACAGCCCGTTCACGATCCGGTGACGGGCCAGCCTGTTCTGGCCGGCGAACGCCTCGGCGACGATGCGCACGCGCAGATGCGTGAGCTGGCCGGGGCGGTGGCCGCCATGGCCTGCATGACGGTGGCTCTCATCCTCGAGCTCCAGCACGCTCGGGGACAGTTCGGCCAGCGCGGCCCGCACGCGGGCCAGCGCGGCGGCGACGGCGTCGCCGGAAGTGGGGGGCTGTGTCATGGGCTTTGCGCTAGCTCCGGCATCACGGGGCGTCAATATCGCCGCTGAGGGCGGTGACGAACACGTGGTTTCTTGTATACCTGACCCGCCAGCCGCATAATCGACCGATCATGAAGCTCGACTCTCCCATCTTCGACCGCATCCGCGTCAAGCCGGACCAGAACCGCCGTCTCAAGGCGGAGTGTCCGCAATGCGAATGGGCGGGCTGCGACAAGCCGGCGACGCACCGCGCGCCGAAGGGCCGCCATCACGAGGGGCAGTTCTGGCGCTACTGCTTCGACCATGTGCGCGAGTACAACCAGTCCTACAATTATTTCGCCGGCATGCCGGACGATGCCGTCACCGCCTATCAGAAGGACGCGCTGACCGGCCACCGCCCGACCTGGAAGATGGGCATGCGCGGCGCCGCCAAGACCGCCGACACCGCCCGCCGCTACGCCCCCGAGGGCTTTGCCGATCCCTTCGGCATGTTCGAGGAGGTGGGCGGCACCGCGCGCCCCGACCCCGCCCCGGCACGCGAGAGCCGCATGGTGCGCAACGCCGAGCGCCGCGCCTTCGAATCGCTGGGTGTGGAAATCTCCGCCACGCCGGAAGAGATCAAGGCCCGCTTCAAGCTGCTGGTGAAGAAATACCACCCGGACGCCAATGGCGGCGATATTTCGACCGAGGATCGCCTGCGCGACGTGATCCAGGCCTATAATCACCTGAAGAACGCGGGCTTCGCGTAAGCGCCGCACCTGCCAGACAAGCCCGCGTTTCATTCCGGCGCGGCAACGGAGGAAGAATGACCGCCCCCACGCAAACCGCCCCGCTGCCGGACATGAAGGTCTCGGTCCGTCAGGTGTTCGGGCTCGATGTCGATCTCGACGTGCCGGCCTATGCCGAACCCGACGCCTATGTGCCCGAGGTCGATCCCGACTATCTGTTCGATCGCCCGACCACGCTCGCCATCCTCGCGGGCTTCGCGCACAACCGCCGCGTCATGGTCACGGGCTATCACGGCACCGGCAAGTCGAGCCACATCGAGCAGGTGGCGGCGCGGCTGAACTGGCCCTGCATTCGCGTCAATCTCGACAGCCACATCTCCCGCATCGACCTGATCGGCAAGGATGCCATCGTGGTGAAGGACGGGATGCAGATCACCGAGTTCCGCGACGGCATCCTTCCCTGGGCCTACCAGAACAACGTCGCGCTGGTGTTCGACGAATATGATGCCGGCCGCCCGGACGTGATGTTCGTCATCCAGCGCGTGCTCGAAAGCGCCGGCCGCCTGACGCTGCTCGACCAGAACCGGGTCATCCGTCCGCACGGCGCCTTCCGCCTCTTCGCCACCGCCAACACGATCGGCCTCGGCGACACGACGGGCCTCTATCACGGCACGCAGCAGATCAACCAGGCGCAGATGGACCGCTGGTCCATCGTCACGACGCTGAACTATCTGGCCCATGACAAGGAAGTCGACATCGTCGTCTCCAAGGCCAAGTACTTCCAGAACGAGGCCGGCCGCGACACGGTGGCGCGCATGGTGCGCCTTGCCGATCTCACCCGCCAGGCCTTCATCAATGGCGACCTGTCGACCGTGATGAGCCCGCGCACCGTCATCACCTGGGCCGAGAATGCCGAGATCTTCCAGGACCTCGCCTTCTCCTTCCGCGTGACCTTCCTGAACAAGTGCGACGAGCTGGAGCGCACGCTGGTCGCCGAGTTCTACCAGCGCTGCTTCGGCAAGGAACTGGCCGAATCCGCCGTCAACGTCGTCATGTCCTGACGCGCCCTCCCCGTTTCGGGAGGACGTCGCGACACGCGGTGCGACCCGTCAAAGGGCCGCACCTGCGGCCCCATGAGGGCCGCCACTCCCTTGGAGCGCGATCCGGTCAGATCGAATCGATCTGACCGGAAAATCGCCCTCCAGGTCGACGAGAGAGAACGCGTTTCCCCACCAGCTTGCGTTGCAAGCCGGTGGGCGCGGGCTCTCGGGAGATCATCCCAGCAACAAGGCCCGCGCCATGAGCACCTCGAACCGCCCCAACCGCACGGTCCCCAAGGAAGCCCCGACCGAGCCGCTCAAGCGCGCGGTAACGGGATGCCTGCGCGCCATTGCCGGCGACCGTGAGATCGAGGTGAGCTTCGGCGCCGACAAGCCGGGCTTCGCGGATGGCCGCGCCCGCCTGCCCGAGCCCTCGCGCCGGCTCTCGAAGCAGGAAGCCGCCATCATGCGCGGCCACGCCGATTCCATGGCCCTGCGCATGGCCTGCCACGACCCCAAAGTGCATCAGCGCCTCGTGCCCATGGGCCAGCAGGCCCGCGCCGCCTTCGAGGCCGCCGAGCAGACCCGTTGCGAGTCGCTCGGCGCCATCCGCATGGACGGCGTGGCGTTGAACCTCTCGGCCATGCTGGAGGACCGCTACCAGAAGGCCAATTTCGCCAATCTGGCGGACCGGTCCGACGCGCCGCTGGAGCACGCCCTGTCGCTGCTGCTGCGCGAGCGCATGACCGGCATGGCCCCGCCGGCCGCCGCGCGCGAGATGGTCAATCTCTGGCGCGGCTTCATCGAGGAGCATGCCGCCACCGCGCTGGACGAGCTCGCCCATTCCGCCGACAATCAGGGCCGCTTCGCCGAGGCCATGCGCGACCTGCTCTCCTCGCTGGGCATGGGCGAGGACATCGCCCCCTTCGACGAGAACAACGATCCTTCCACCGACGCCGACGACCGGCGCGACGAGGACAATGGCAAGGGCAGCGAGGCCGAGCCGGACGAAAGCTCCGAGGGCACGACCGAGGTCGACAGCGACCTGTCCTCCGACCAGAACCCCGAGGAATCCGAGGAGCAGCAGGAACAGCCGACCTCCGAGCTGTCCGACGACGCGGAACTCGGCGAGGCGGACGAAGCCTCCGAGCCCTGGCAGCCGCAGCAGGCGGTGCCGGCCGAGCCGCGCGCGCCCGAATATCACCCCTTCACCCCGCGCTTCGACGAGACGGTGAACGCCGACGAGCTGTGCGATCCGGAGGAGCTGGCGCGACTGCGCGCCTATCTCGACAAGCAGCTCACCCATCTCCAGGGCGTCGTCGCGCGCCTCGCCAACCGTCTCCAGCGCCGGCTGATGGCGCAGCAGAATCGCGGCTGGGAGTTCGACCTCGAAGAAGGCATGCTGGACCCCGCGCGCCTGCACCGCATCATCACCGATCCGATGCAGCCTCTCTCCTTCAAGCGCGAGCGCGACACCGACTTCCGCGACACCGTCGTCACCCTGCTGCTCGACAATTCCGGCTCGATGCGCGGGCGGCCGATCACGGTCGCCGCCGCCTGCGCCGACATTCTCGCCCGTACGCTCGAGCGTTGCGGCGTGAAGGTCGAAATTCTCGGCTTCACCACCAAGGCGTGGAAGGGCGGGCAGGCGCGCGAGGCGTGGCTGTCCGCCGGCAAGCCGGGCGCGCCCGGCCGCCTCAACGATCTCAGGCACATCATTTACAAGGCGGCGGACGCGCCCTGGCGCCGCGCCCGGCGGAATCTCGGCCTGATGATGCGCGAGGGGCTGCTGAAGGAGAACATCGACGGCGAGGCGCTCGACTGGGCGCATAACCGCCTGCTCGCCCGCAACGAGCAGCGCCGCATCCTGATGATGATTTCCGACGGCGCGCCGGTGGACGATTCCACCCTCTCGGTGAACCCCGGCAATTATCTGGAACGCCATCTGCGCTGGGTGATCCAGCAGATCGAGGACAAGTCCCCGGTCGAGCTCATCGCCATCGGTATCGGCCATGACGTGACGCGCTACTACAAGCGCGCCGTCACCATTGTCGACGCCGAGGAGCTGGGCGGCGTGATGACGGAGAAGCTCGCCGAGCTGTTTGACGAGAAGCCGCGCGGCGAGGCCCGCAAGCCGCGCGCCACCGGCCCCATCAACCTCGCCAAGCCCGTCAGCGCCAAGCCTGTCGGCGGCGGTCCCGGCAAGGGCACGGGCATCGGCACCGCGGCGGGCCGCCCCGTCTCCGGCAAGGCCAGCCCCTCCCCCGCCCACATCCCCACCCGCCGCGTGCAGTAGGCGGGAGGCACGATCCCGAACAGCCGCTCCAGCGCGTGGAGAACAGTGCCGTCATGGGCGACAAGGCTCCCTCCGCGCCACCCGTCGCCCATCGGCGCGCCCCTTGAATTCCGGTCGGGGCACCCCAGATAGGGTTCACCCAGCCAGAAAAGGGCTGTCCGGCATGCTGGCGCTTCGTCAGCGCCTCGCCGGCAGGAAGACGGTCAGGACGGATGTACTCCGGCCGCCTTCGGTCCCTCCGGTCGCCTGACGAGCGACCGGGCCTCTGGCAGGGTCACGCTCCTCTCCGAGCGGACAAGCGGGCCGAAAGGCCCGCTTTTTCTTTGCGTGAAAGGCTGCGGGCCGAAAGGCCCGCTTTTTCTTTCCGTGTAAAATG
>JAEZMI010000076.1 GCA_023414975.1 Pseudomonadota bacterium
TTCAGCGCCTCGCGGGCGATGGCGTAGATCTCGGTGACGCCGTTGTCGGTCATGGCGTAGCAGCCGGCGGAGGTGCAGGCGCCGTGCACCATCAGCGCGCTACCGGTATAGCCGAGGGCCGATTCCAGCCGGTTGGGATAGCCGAGGTTGAACGACAGATAGAATTGCGAGCGCGGGTTCAGCTGCGCCGGGGTGATCTCGTAGAAGCCTTCCGGGGCCTGCCGGTCGCCCTCGCGCGTCTTGGGGCCGAGTTTCCCGGACCAGCGGCACATCGGGTAGGTCTTCAGCAGCGCATACTGCCCGGTGCGCGTGCGCTTCCACACCTCAAGCTCGCTCTCCTGCTTGTAGATGCGGATCATGATCGGGTCTTCGGGCGTCATGCCCTTCTTGGACATGTCCGCCACGATGGCCGGGTTCAGCGGCACGGAACCGCGATCGTCCGAATCCATGGAGGCGCATCCGCCGAGGGCGGCGGCGAGGCCGAGGACGAGCAAAAGACCCAGCCGGGTCATCAGTCTGGTCGAACGCACACTCAAGCTCCCGACGGCGATCCGTCCCATGCGGGCCGCTCCACCGCGCCGCGCCGGCGCCGCGAGGCCGGCCGTCATCGCGACCATCATGGTTTGCCATTTATGAAAAAAGTGGCACCAGAGCGGCGGAGCGTCGCGCGCGAAGCCTTGGCGGAGCTTGTTCCACCCCGCGCGGGCGCCCAGCGCTCACGCCATCGTGACCGGAAAGGGCGCGTTACTGGCCGGGCGTCGGGTAGGTGGTCGCGCCCGGCACCAGCCGCACCGGATCGCCCACGCCGGAGGTCGCGGGCGTCGTCCGGGTCGGGGACGGCGTCACGCCCGGCAGCACCGGCGGCGTCGAGAAGGGCGTGCTCTGGCTGGGCGACTGCACCGGGCGGGCCGGCGCGCGGTCGACCACCGCCCCGGCCGGCACCTGTCCGGGTGTGACCTTGGGCGTGGCGCTCGGCGCCAGCTGGTTGGAGACGGCCGGCCCCGGCACCTGCGGATAGCCCTCGACGGGATCCACCAGATTGCCTTGCGGGAAAGCCCCCGCCGCGCCGGGCTGGAACACCGGCTCCGCGGCCGGCACGGCGGTGCCGTAGCGGCGGCTGCTGCGGGCGCGCGAGGTGGTCCCGCTCGCCGGCGCGCTCTGCTGCGGCTCGCCGCCCATCCAGCCGCCCAGCACCGTGCCGTCACCCTGAAGGCCGGACGGATAGGCCAGCGGCCCACCGATCTGGCCGAGGCCGACCGGCTCGCCCATCGGCTTGCCGTAGGGCTGCCAGGCCTGCGGCAGGAAATAGCCGTTGATCGAATAGCGGTACATGACCCGCAAAAGGTCCTGCTCGCTGGCGCCCACCTGGCAGAGACGCAGGCGCATCGACAGAATGCCGCGGTCGCGCCAGATCACGTAGAGCGGCACCTGCGACTGGATGCGCTGCCAGGCATAGATGCACAATTCGCCGTTGCCGGCATTGCCGATGGCGTAGTTGAACGGCCCGTAGCGGTTCTGCACGTAATAGTTCGAGACATGCATGGCGACGCCGGGCACGCGCTCCAGCATCTCGTCATCGAGCAGCTCGTCGTTGAGATAATCGTCCTTCTTGAGATTTTCCCAGCCGGTGCGGCCCTTCACCGGACCGAAGAACACGACATGTATGGCGTTCTGGCCGGGGGTGCGGGCCTGCGTCTCCAGCACGATCTCCTGCTCGACCGCGTTGAGATAGTCGGTCTCCAGCACGGTGACGACGCGCGGCGCGGAGCCGGGCTCCGGCAGAAGCAGGGCCTCGGCCACGGGCACCTCGACCGTCGCCGTCGCCACTTGCGGATTCTGGCCAACCAACGGGTACGGGGCGCACCCCGCCACGCCAAGGGCAAAGGACGCCACAATAAACCCGAGGCGAGCCATGCGCCTGTCCCGTCCGATCATGAGCCCTTCAAGCGCTTGAGCCGTCGCGTGACGACACCCCCACTCCGCCCCGCACTGCCATCGAATCGAAGCGAAACGCTCCCGAATCACGTGCGTTAACCGACTTTAGCCTGCCGACCGTGCCGGTGGAATCGAGCGGGAGGTAATTGCCGGCACAGTTGGATAGATTTCTTCAACCTCTGCGGGGTAAGACACGTTGTGAGAGTGTGGCCCCCGCACGGCATAAACCGAGGCTAAAGACACGATGCGCAAGGCATGGGTTGCCGGCTTGTGGGCCATTTCTTCGCTGATCGTTGTATTTCTGATCACGCTGCCGATCAGCCTGCAGGCTCATCTGATCGCCGGCTGCATCGTCGTTCTGGCGATGATCCTGCTGAAGACGTTCGGCCCGCCGACCGGCATCTTCCGCATGATCGCGCTCGCGCTCGGCACCGCGATCGTGCTGCGCTACGTCTACTGGCGCACCACCTCCACCCTGCCGCCGATCTCGCAGATCGAGGACTTCATACCCGGCTTCATGCTCTACATCGCCGAGATGTACAGCGTGTTCATGCTGTTCCTCAGCCTGTTCGTCGTGTCCTCGCCCCTGCCCTCGCGGGTGTCGCCGCCCATCCCGCCGGGCGAGGAGCCGACGGTCGACGTCTTCATCCCCACCTACAATGAAGACCCGCATCTGCTCGCCTCCACCGTCTCGGCCGCGCTCAGCCTCGACTACCCGCAGGACAAGTTCACGGTCTGGCTGCTGGACGATGGCGGCACCGACCAGAAGTGCGAGCAGGACGACAGCACCAAGGCCGCCGAGGCGCAGGCGCGCCGCGCCGAGCTGTCGGCCCTGTGCGAGGGGCTGGGCTGCCGCTACCTCACCCGTGCGCGCAACGAACACGCCAAGGCGGGCAATCTCAACAACGGCCTCCAGAAGTCCACCGGTGATCTTGTCGTGGTGTTCGACGCCGACCATGCCCCGGCGCGCGACTTCCTGAAGGAGACCGTCGGCTTCTTCCTGCAGGACGAGAACCTGTTCCTCGTGCAGACGCCGCACTTCTTCATCAACCCCGACCCGCTGGAGCGCAACCTCGACACGTTCGAGCACATGCCGTCCGAGAACGAGATGTTCTACGGCATCATCCAGCGCGGCCTCGACAAATGGGACGCCGCCTTCTTCTGCGGCTCCGGGGCCGTCATCAGCCGGCGGGCGCTGGCGGAAACCAACGGCTTCCAGGGCATCACCATCACCGAGGACGCCGAGACGGCGCTGGAACTGCATTCGCGCGGCTGGCACTCGATCTATGTCGACCGCCCGCTGATCGCCGGCCTGCAGCCGGAAACCTTCGCCAGCTTCATCGGCCAGCGTTCGCGCTGGGCGCAGGGCATGATGCAGATCCTGCGCTTCCACTTCCCGCCGGGCAAGCGCGGGCTCTCGCTGCCGCAGCGGCTCTGCTACTCGTCCAGCACCCTGTTCTGGCTGTTTTCCTACCCGCGGCTGATGTTCCTCATCTCGCCGCTGTTCTACCTGTTCTTCTCGCTGGAGATCTTCAACGCCTCGGGCGCTGAATTCTTGGCCTACACGACGACCTACATGCTCGTGAACCTGCTGATGCAGAACTATCTGTACGGCCGCTACCGCTGGCCGTGGATTTCCGAGCTGTATGAATACATCCAGTCGATCTACCTGTTCCCGGCGCTGGTGTCGGTGATCATGAATCCGCGCAAGCCGACCTTCAACGTCACCGCCAAGGGCGAGACGCTGGAAGAAGGCCATGTCTCGGAGATCGGCCGGCCCTTCTTCATCGTCTACGCCATCCTGATCTTCGGACTGCTCGTCACCATCTGGCGGCTCATCACCGAACCGTTCAACGCCGACATCATCATCGTCGTCGGCGCGTGGAACATGCTCAACATCATCATCGCCGGCTGCGCGCTCGGCGTGGTGTCGGAACGGCGCAACCGGCGCCGCACGCACCGCGTCGACCTCATGCGCCGGGGCGAGATCATCATCAACGGCGTCGCCTACGGGGCGATGATCGACGACGGCTCGCTCGGCGGCGCCCGCATCCGCCCGAACGCCAACGCGGTTCTGCCGGACATGGAGCGCGGACAGGCCGCGGTGCTGCGCTTCAAGCCGCTCTCCTCCAACATCGCCATCGACACGCTGCCGGTCACCATCCGCAACGTCGAGCGCGACGCGGACGGAACGGTGATCGGCAGCGAGTTCGCGCCGACCGAGCCGATGCATTACCGGCTGATCGCCGACCTCATCTTCGCCAACTCCGAGCAATGGAAGAAATTCCAGGATTCGCGGCGGCACAATCCGGGCGTGTTGCGCGGAACGCTCAGCTTCCTGCGCATCTCCATCTTCCACACCGGCCGCGGCCTCTCCTATCTGGTCCACCTGCACAAGCTGTGGCGCGAGCGGCGCCAGCGTCCGGTGCTCGCCCCGGCCAAACGCGGATGATCACAATGCGCGCTATCAACACCCTCGCGGCGCTCGGCGTCCTGGCGGCGCTCGCCGGCGCCGCCGATGCGCAGCAGAGCGGCTCCGCCGGCCAGGGCACGGGCTTCTCGATGACGCCGCCCGTGTCGGGATACGGCCCGCCCGCCACGCAGCCCGCCACGCAGCCCTCCAATCAGCCCGCCGCGCCGGCGGGCGGCGTGCCGATGACGGTGCCGGCCAACCGGACGCAGGCGCAATCCGGCGGCAGCCCGAACGACGCCGTTCCCGCCCCCGGCCCGGCCG
>JAEZMI010000098.1 GCA_023414975.1 Pseudomonadota bacterium
GGCGGCCGCTTCGCGACGTCGGACCTCAACGACCTGTACCGCCGCGTCATCAACCGTAACAACCGCCTGAAGCGGCTGATCGAGCTGAAGGCGCCGGACATCATCATCCGCAACGAGAAGCGCATGCTTCAGGAAGCGGTCGATGCGCTGTTCGACAACGGCCGCCGCGGCCGCGTCATCACCGGCGCCAACAAGCGCCCGCTGAAGTCGCTCGCCGACATGCTCAAGGGCAAGCAGGGCCGGTTCCGTCAGAACCTGCTCGGCAAGCGCGTCGACTACTCCGGCCGTTCGGTGATCGTCGTCGGTCCCGAGCTGAAGCTGCACCAGTGCGGCCTGCCGAAGAAGATGGCGCTGGAGCTGTTCAAGCCCTTCATCTATTCGCGTCTCGACGCGAAGGGCCTGTCCGCCACCGTGAAGCAGGCGAAGAAGCTCGTCGAGAAGGAGCGTCCCGAGGTGTGGGACATCCTCGACGAGGTCATCCGCGAGCATCCGGTGATGCTGAACCGCGCGCCGACGCTGCACCGCCTGGGCATCCAGGCGTTCGAGCCGGTGCTGATCGAAGGCAAGGCGATCCAGCTGCACCCGCTGGTTTGCTCGGCCTTCAACGCGGACTTCGACGGCGACCAGATGGCGGTGCACGTGCCCCTGTCCATCGAGGCGCAGCTCGAAGCGCGCGTGCTGATGATGTCGACCAACAACATCCTGCACCCGGCGAACGGCGCGCCGATCATCGTGCCCTCGCAGGACATCGTGCTCGGCCTCTACTACCTCACCATGATGCGCGACGGCGAGCCCGGCGAGGGCATGGCCTTCGCCAATATGGGCGAGATCGACCACGCGCTGGCGGCCAAGGCCATCACCCTGCACACCAAGGTGCGCGGGCGTTACATCGGCGTGGACGAGAACGGCAACCCCGTCTCGAAGGTCTATGAGACCACGCCGGGCCGTATGAAGCTCGGCGAACTGCTGCCGAAGAACGCCAAGACCTCCTTCGACGTCGTCAACAAGCTGATGACCAAGAAGGAGATCTCGAACATGATCGACACCGTCTACCGCCACTGCGGTCAGAAGGAGACGGTCATCTTCTGCGATCGCATCATGACGCTCGGCTTCACCAACGCCTTCCGCGCCGGCATTTCCTTCGGCAAGGACGACATGGTGGTGCCCTCCAAGAAGTGGGACATGGTCGAAGAGACCCGTGCGCTCACCAAGGAGTACGAGCAGCAGTACAATGACGGTCTGATCACCCAGGGTGAGAAGTACAACAAGGTCGTCGACGCCTGGGGCAAGTGCTCCGCGCGTCTGGCCGACGAGATGATGGCCGAGATTTCGGCGGTTAAGACCGACCCGGCGACGGGTCGCGCCAAGCCGATCAACTCGATCTACATGATGGCCCATTCGGGCGCCCGTGGTTCGCGCGAGCAGATGCGTCAGCTCGCCGCCATGCGCGGCCTGATGGCCAAGCCGTCGGGCGAGATCATCGAGACGCCGATCATCTCGAACTTCAAGGAAGGCCTGTCCGTTCTCGAGTACTTCAACTCGACCCACGGCGCCCGTAAGGGCCTCGCGGACACCGCGCTGAAGACCGCGAACTCGGGCTATCTCACCCGCCGTCTCGTCGACGTGGCGCAGGACAGCATCATCACGATGCGCGACTGCGGCACCGAGAACGGCATCGCGATGCGCGCCATCGTCGATGCCGGTCAGATCGTCGCGACGCTGGGCTCGCGCGTCCTCGGCCGCACCACGGCGGAAGACGTGATCGAGGGCGGCACGGGCAATGTCATCATCCCGGCCGGCCACATGATCGACGAGGCCGATGTCGAGCGCATCACCAAGGCGGGCGTGCAGGAGATCAAGATCCGCTCCGTGCTCACCTGCGAGGCCAAGAACGGCGTCTGCGGCACCTGCTATGGCCGCGACCTCGCGCGCGGCACGCCGGTGAACATGGGCGAGGCTGTCGGCGTCATCGCCGCGCAGTCGATCGGCGAGCCGGGCACCCAGCTCACCATGCGCACCTTCCACATCGGCGGCGCGGCGCAGCTCTCCGAGCAGTCCTTCATCGAGGCCTCCTTCGAGGGCAAGGTGAAGATCCGCAACCGCAACGTGGTGCGGAACTCGGAAGGCGAGCTGATCGCGATGAGCCGCAACCTTTCCGTGCTGATCGTCGACCACGACGGCACCGAAAAGGCGGCGCACCGCATCCAGTTCGGCGCCAAGCTGAAGGTCGACGAAGGCGACAGCATCAAGCGCGGCCAGCGCATCGCCGAGTGGGACCCCTATACCCGCCCGATCCTGACGGAAGTCGAGGGTACGGTCGGCTATGAGGACCTGGTCGAAGGCGCCTCGCTGAGCGAGACGGTCGACGAGTCGACCGGCATCGCCAAGCGCGTCGTCACCGACTGGCGGACCGGCCGTGGCTCCGAGCTGCGTCCCTCGCTGGTGGTGAAGGGCGCCGACGGCAAGGTGCTGAAGCTCCCGCGTGGCGGCGACGCCCGCTACACCCTGCCGGTCGACGCGATCCTGTCGGCCGATCCGGGCTCTCACATCAAGGCGGGCGACGTTCTGGCCCGCGTGCCGATGGAGAGCGCCAAGACCCGCGACATCACGGGCGGTCTGCCGCGCGTGGCGGAGCTGTTCGAGGCCCGTCGTCCGAAGGATGCGGCGATCATCGCCGAAATCTCGGGCACGATCCGTTTCGGCAAGGACTACAAGAACAAGCGTCGCGTCACCATCGAGCCGCAGGATTCGACCGATGATGCGGTCGAGTACCTGATCCCGAAGGGCAAGCACATCCACCTGCAGGATGGCGACCTCGTCGAGAAGGGCGACTTCATCGTCGATGGCAACCCGGCGCCGCACGACATTCTGGCGATCAAGGGCGTCGAGGAACTTGCCGCCTATCTGGTCAACGAAATCCAGGAGGTCTATCGGCTCCAGGGCGTGCTCATCAACGATAAGCACATCGAGGTGATCGTCCGCCAGATGCTGCAGAAGGTTGAGATCGACGACGCCGGCGACAGCGACCTGCTCACCAACGAGCAGATCGATGCCTCCGAGCTGAACGAGATCAACGAGGTGCTCATCGCGGAAGGCAAGAAGCCGGCGGCCGGCCACCCGGTGCTGCTCGGCATCACCAAGGCCTCGCTGCAGACGCGTTCCTTCATCTCGGCCGCCTCCTTCCAGGAGACGACCCGCGTGCTCACCGAGGCGGCGGTCAACGGCAAGTCCGACGACCTCGCCGGCCTGAAGGAGAACGTCATCGTCGGCCGCCTCATCCCGGCGGGTACCGGTGCCCAGATGGCGAAGCTGCGCGTCACCGCGACGACCCGCGACGATCTGATCGCCGCGCAGAACGAGCAGGACGGCGTGGCGAGCAACGCCCCGCAGATCGAAGGGCCTGCCGCCGCCGAGTGATCGGCCGGCACGCCAACGACGAAAGAAAGGGCCGCTCCTTCCGGGGCGGCCCTTTTGCTTTGGAGCGCTGCACGGCTCCCCAAACGCGGGCGTTGAAACGGCCTGACCGCCACGGCGCAAGAAAAAGGGCCGCTCCCTGCGGGGCGGCCCTTCATCACGGTCCTTGTTCCGGGGAATGGCCCGTCACGCCACCGTCAGGCGCACATCCAGGCTGCCCTTGGTGGCGTGGGAGTAGGGGCAGACGACGTGGGCGCGCTGCACCAGATCCTCGGCCACGGCCCGCTCGATGCCCGGCAGGCTGATGGTGAGCGCAACGTCGAGGCCGAAGCCCTGGCCGTCGTCGCGCGGTCCGATGCCGACATCGGCCGTGACCGTGCTGTCATCCGCGACCTTGATCTTCTGCTGACTGGCGACGAACTTGAGCGCGCCGAGGAAGCACGCCGAATAGCCGGCCGCAAAAAGCTGCTCGGGATTGTTGCCGGCGCCACCGGGGCCGCCAAGTTCCTTCGGCGTAACGAGATCGACCTTGAGCGCGCCATCGGCCGTGGCCGCCGAACCCGTACGCCCGCCCGTCGCCGTCGCCTGAGTCGCGTAGAGAACCTTCATGATCATGTCTCCATCCGGGGATGCCGTGCATCCTGAAAGATATGGCGCGACGAAATATCGTGCGCGATATAAATTCCTCTAACCTCAGCAGCAGGGGCTGTCCAGTCAGAAAATCGTCCACGAGGGAATCGCCGACGAGTAAGCCGCTATTGGCTGACGCAAGGGGCGCGAACCGATCACCCCGTCGACCGTGGTGCCCACTCCGTCCCGGCTTCACGGCGCGACTCGCGCTTCCCGCGCGACGGCGCGCTCACGCGCAAAGAATCGGCGTCCGCGGGGCGAGCGCGAGATTCGCGATTCCAAGGAGGCACCCCTGCCGCGGCGCCCCTGCGTCATGTGCAGGGAGGACGCACGACCGGTATTCTCCTCGTTAACCCTCTGATTTTGGCCATGGCGGCCTGTCACAAAGCGCTGAACCGGGGGCGGATCCTCTCCGAAGCCCGATCATTGCTTGCTTTCGGGCTTGACGGGAGGCGAGTCGGCGCGTAGAAGGCGCCTACTTTCACGGCAGGCGGTTGGAATTACCGCGTTCGGGCGCCCCGCCTGGACACAGATTTCCAAGACGCTGCCGGAACGCAGGCACGACCAGAACCGGCGCATGATCGCGGAAAACGGCTCAGCCGTCGACGTGATCCTCTGAACGTACAGCGCCCTCGGCCAGGATGATGGCCGACGGCGCTTATTTCGTTCGCAGCAACGGTCCGTGCGGATTGTTCCGAACCGTCGAGAGCGAAATTGCGGTTGTAGCCGCGGAATTGGGTAGCGCGGAACACTCCTGTTCCGGCGCAGCGAGACGAAGGCGAGAGAAGTGCCGACGATCAACCAGCTGATCCGCAAGCCGCGGGAAGCCCAGAAGGCCCGGAACAAGGTTCCGGCGCTCCAGGCCAGCCCGCAGAAGCGCGGCGTTTGCACCCGCGTCTACACGACGACCCCGAAGAAGCCGAACTCGGCCCTTCGTAAGGTCGCCAAGGTACGTCTGACCAATGGCTACGAAGTCATCGGTTACATCCCCGGTGAGGGGCACAACCTGCAGGAACACTCCGTGGTGATGATCCGCGGCGGCCGCGTCAAGGATCTTCCCGGCGTGCGCTATCACATCCTGCGCGGCGTGCTCGATACGCAGGGCGTCAAGAACCGCAAGCAGCGCCGGTCGAAGTACGGCGCCAAGCGGCCGAAGTGAGGATTTGAGCGATGTCCCGTCGTCATCGTGCAGAGCGCCGCGAAGTCACGCCGGATCCGAAGTTCGGGTCCGAAGTGCTCAGCCGCTTCATGAACGCCGTCATGTATGACGGCAAGAAGTCGGTCGCCGAGGCGATCGTCTATGGTGCGCTCGACATGGTCGAGAGCCGCGCCAAGTCCGAGCCGCTGGGTGTGTTCACCCAGGCGCTGGACAATGTCAGCCCGGCCATCGAGGTGCGTTCCCGCCGCGTCGGCGGCGCCACCTACCAGGTGCCGGTCGAGGTTCGTCCGGAGCGCCGTCAGGCCCTGGCGATCCGCTGGCTGATCACCGCGGCCCGCGCCCGCAACGAGAAGACGATGATCGAGCGTCTGTCCGGCGAGCTGCTGGATGCCTCGAACAACCGCGGCACCGCCGTGAAGAAACGTGAAGACACCCACCGCATGGCGGAGGCGAACCGCGCCTTCTCTCACTACCGCTGGTGATGACGAGAGCCGGGACGAGGATCTGATATGTCGCGCACGCACGCTATCGAGGACTACCGCAACTTCGGCATCATGGCTCACATTGATGCCGGCAAGACCACTACGACCGAGCGGATCCTCTACTACACCGGCAAGAGCCACAAGATCGGCGAAGTCCATGATGGCGCCGCCACCATGGACTGGATGACCCAGGAGCAGGAGCGCGGCATCACCATCACGTCCGCCGCGACGACCGCTTTCTGGCACGGCAAGCGCCTGAACATCATCGACACGCCCGGCCACGTCGACTTCACCATTGAAGTCGAGCGTTCGCTGCGCGTGCTCGACGGCGCCGTGTGCGTGCTCGACGGCAACGCCGGCGTGGAGCCGCAGACCGAGACCGTATGGCGTCAGGCTGACAAGTACGAAGTGCCGCGCATCGTGTTCGTCAACAAGATGGACAAGATCGGCGCCGACTTCTTCCGGTGCCTGAGCGAGATCGACAGCCGCGTCGCCGGCAAGCCGGTCGCGATCCAGCTCCCGATCGGCTCCGAGAACGCGTTCGCGGGCGTCATCGACCTCGTCCGCATGAAGGCGGTCGTGTGGGAGAACGAGAACCTCGGCGCGAGCTTCCGCGACGAGGAGATCCCGGCTGATCTGCTCGACCAGGCCGTCGAGTACCGCGCCAAGATGATCGAGGCGGCCGTCGAGCTCGACGACACGGCGCTCGAGAAGTTCCTCGAGGGCGAGGAGCCCGACGAGGCGACGCTGAAGTCCCTTCTGCGCAAGGCCGTGCTGAGCCGCGCGTTCACGCCGGTGCTCTGCGGCTCCGCGTTCAAGAACAAGGGCGTTCAGCCGCTGCTCGACGCGGTCGTCGACTATCTCCCGTCGCCGCTCGATCGCGGCGCGGTCCATGGCGTCGACTTCAAGACCGAAGAGCCGGTGGTCCGGAACCCGTCGGACGACGAAGGTCTGTCCGTCCTGGCGTTCAAGATCATGGACGACCCGTTCGTCGGCACGA
>JAEZMI010000138.1 GCA_023414975.1 Pseudomonadota bacterium
TGCCGGTTCGGCGCGATTGCCGCGCGCACCTGCCGGGCGGCGTGGGCGAAGGGACGGTTGCGGCGCCGGCCGAACGGTCCCCATCCCATCTGCCAGGCGATGAGAGACAGGCCCGCCAGCGCGGCCACCCCGCCGGCGATGAGGCCCCGAAGCGCACGCTCGGTCGGGATCGGGCGCGGGGCGATGTCGGGGCGCAGCGTCATGACCGCTCCCTGCTCGGTCGAGACGATCTCGCGCAGCGGCGACATGAGGAAGGACCAGGCGGGAACCGCGACCGGCACCCGGCGGTCGCCGTCGCGGGCGTAGAGGGTGAAGCCGGGGATCTCCAGCCGCTTGGGCTCCAGCGCGGCGTAGAAGCTCTGATAGGTCAGCTCCAGCCGGTAGCGCTGCTCCCCTTCCCTCACGCCGTCGTCCCGGAGTTCGGCGCGGCGCAGGTCCAGCCAGTAATCGACGGCACGCGGCTGCGGCAGCGAGGCGGGGTCGAGCGTGAAGGGCGCGTCGAGGGTGATCTCGACCGTGTGGCGGATCGTGTCGCCGAGAAGATAGCCGAAGGGGCGCGGCGCGTAGAGGTCGACCGCGCGTACCTGCGCCGGCGCCGGGCTGGCGAGGGCCAACAGCGCAAGCAGCGGGAGAAGCGCGCGCCCGGCCTGCATCTAGCCCTCCACCAGCCGGCGGGTCAGCGCCTCGACATCGAGCCGGTCCCGCAGTGCGACGGGGCGCAGGCCCCGCCGGGCGAAGGTGGCGTCCAGCGCGGCGCGGCGGGCGCGCCCGGCGGCGATCCACCGCTCGCGCAGGCGTGGGCGCATGAAGACGAGGCGGGCCGCCCCGCTCTCCAGATCCGCCGTCTCGATGAAGCCCCAGCGCGGCAGTCCTTCCTCAAGCGTCGCCGTGCTGACCACCACCGGCACCACCTCGTGCCGCCACAGCGCGTCGAGCAGCGTGTCGAGTGCGCGCGGGGGCATGAGGAAATCGGAGATGAGGAACACCAGCGCCCGCCTGCCGGGCAGCAGCGCGGCGGCCTCCAAAAGCCCGTCGCTGCCCGCTCCGCCCGGAAGGGCGTGCTCAAGCCGCGCGGCGACCTCCCCATCCAGCCCCGGCCGGCGCGCGAAGGGCAGAAGGACATCCTCGCGCAGGTGGCCGTCGGCGGCGAACAGGCCGAAACTGTCGCCGCTGCGCAGGGCGGAGAGCGCGATGAGGCGGGCGAACTGCGCCACACGGCCGGCGACGGCCCCGCCGAACCGCATGGAGCCCGACAAGTCGACCAGCGCCGCCACCGGCACCGCGCGGCGCGGCGAGAACTGGCGGACATGAAGGCGGCCATAGGGGTCGCGCAGCGAGGCACGCAGATCGATGCGACGCGGGTCCGGCTGGCGCAGGAGATCGACATGGCGGCGGAACTCGCCTTCCGCGCCGTCGCCATGGCCGGGATGCGCGCCCGGCAGCACGCCTGCGGGCCGCCAGCGCAGGCGATAGGCGATGGGCTGCGGCGCCTCGGCCGGATCGATGCCTCCCGTGTTGCCGTCCTCGCGCGTCATGGTGCCGGCACCCGCGCGAAGAGGCCGGCGATGAGCGCGGCGACGATGCGCTCGCGCCGCGGCTCATAGACGGGATCGATGAAGACGCGGTGCGCCATCACCTCGGGAAAGACCGCGCGTATGTCCTCCGGCACCACCATGTCGCGCCCCTCCAGCCAGGCGCGGACGCGGGCGGCGCGTAACAGGTAGCTCATGCCGCGCGGGCTGGCCCCGCCCTGCACGAGGCGGCGTAGGTCGACGTTCTCGATCTCGAAGCCGAGGCTATCCGGGCGGCGCACGCCCTCCCAGAGCGCGAGCACATAGGCCTCCAGCGCCGGGCTGGAGCGGACGCCGGACTGGATGGCGCGCGCCACGGTCTCCAGCGCCTGCGGGTCCAGCACGCCGGTTTCCACCTCGGTGAGCAGCGTATCCACATTGTGGAACCGGGGATCGAAGACGAGCTGGCGCCGCGCTTCGCTGTCCTCGGGCATGGCGACCTGAACTTCCATGAGGAAGCGGTCGCGCGCGGCGGCCGGCAGTTCAAAGGTTTCCTCGCGCTCCACCTTGTTGCGGTCGGCGAAGACCTGCACATGCGGAAAGCGGTACTCGCGGTTGAAGGCGGAGACGGAGCGCTCGGCCATGAGCCGCAGCATCAGGGAATGGACCTGCGGACGGGCGCGGTTGATCTCGTTGAAGAAGAACACCGACAGGTCCTCGCCCTGGCGCAGCAGCGGACCGAGATCGATGCGCGGCCGGCCGTCCTCGCCGAGATGGGCGTGGTAGACGAGATCGGCGGGCATGAGATCGATCGTGCCCTCGATGCGCTCGAAGGCGCCGCCGATGGCGCGGGCGACGGCGCGCAGCAGGGTGGTCTTGCCGACGCCCACATCGCCTTCCAGCAGCACATGGCCGCGCGCGAAGGTGGCGATGGTGATGAGGCGGATGACGCGCTCCTGCCCCAGCACCACCTTGCCCACCTCGCGCTCGAAGCGCAGCGCGGGGCCTCGCCAGTCCGCCAGCACGGCGTCGGTGTCGCGAACGATCAGCATCGCACGGCCTTTTCAGAGTTCCCGGCGTGGCGCGCGCCGGCCGGAAAGAGGCGCGGCCCACGCGCCGGGCGAACCCGGCCGCGTCGACCGCGCCAGTGACCCACAAGCCGGACGGTATGCCCGGAGGATCGCGGGGCAGACGGAGAAAGCCGTCTGCCCACGGGTGGGTTCTCGAATGCGATCCGCGGCGCGATCAGTTCGCGGCGGGGATCTTGCTCACGTCGTAGACGAACTTGCCGGACTGCTCGAAATACTTCACCCGCTGGGCGTTGCGCTGCTCCATCGCCTGAATGGACTGCTGCTGCTTGTTCAGTTCCTTGGGATCGTGCTTGGGGTCGTATTTCGAGCCCTGAACCTGCGCGGGATAGCCGGGCTTCGGCTCCCAGCAATTGCCGGGCGCCTTGCAGTTCGTGCCGTCATAGGCACTGGCGCCGACCACCATGGCGAGGCCGAAGGCGGCCGCGCCGGCGGCCAGCAGGGAGAATTTCGTGCCGCGGTCGATGAGGCTCATGTGACGTCTCCTTGGGCTTGCCCCGATGGGGCGCGTTTCCACGGGTGAGTGCCGGCGTTATCCCGCCGGTCCGCCGCACTGGGGAGGCAGCTCGTCGGCTGGCTCGATGTGCGAAGCGTTCTCGTTGAAGGGCTTGAACGAGGCGCGCTGTTCGGCGGTCAGCCAGGTCGCGCTGTCGGGCTCGCCCTTGTAGACGTGGCGGACCCAGGCCATGACGAGCAGCATCTCGTTCATGTTCAGCGCGCCGTACATCGGGCCCATCTGGCCCTGCGCGCCGCCGAAGATGGTCTCGAACAGGCCCTGGTCGGTCTCGTTCTTCGGGTAGGTCCAGTAGCTGTCGTTCAGCCCCGGCCCGATCTTGCCCTCGGCATAGTGCCCATGGCAGCCCGAGCACATGGACAGGTACAACTCGTGCGCCTTGGGCAGGCAGACCGGGTTCTCGTTGTAGATGTTGGTGCCGGTTGCGAGGAACGTCTTGACCGCCTCGGTGTCGCGGCCCTCCTCCGATGCTTCGGAGAGATCGAGAGGGGCGCCGGTGACCGTGTTGGTCAGCATGATGGCGGCATGGGCACCCCAGACGAGGGTGCCGACGGTCACAAGCGCCGCTGCCGTCTTCAGGAGAGATGTCGTTCGCATCGGACCTTTTCACGGATGAGGGTCGGGACGCTCCCGGACGCCGGACGGCGCGCCGGGGACGCCGTGATGGCTCAGCTGTTGGGCTTGAGCAGCGGGATGCCTTCCTCGTTGAGGATCGCCTCGATCTGCGGCCGCGCCGTCTCCAGCGCCGCGTCGATCTCGTCGCGCAGCGCCGTATCCGCCTTGCGCACGCCGATGGCCTGGTCGTAGTGCATGGGGATGGGCGTGTCGTTCGGCCGGTCGAGATCGTTGGAGATCACCGTCATGCGCAGCGCGGTGGGCGACTGCCTGACGTAGCGCGCGACTTCCGGCGCGAAGGCGATGCCGACATCGGCCTCCCCGCTCGCCACCTCGGTGACGATGCGGTCGCCGGGAACCTGCACCCACGCATTGCGGCGCGATTTGAAGTTGACCAGCGAGTACATGTAGGCCGCGTTGTCCTCGAAGCGGCCGATGCGCTTCAGCATGGTCTCGGCCGGCGAGTAGAAGCGCACCGCGAAACGGCTCTGGTCCTTGATCTGCGGGCCGTCCCAGGCGGTGGCGGTGATGCCGCGGTCCGCCTTCGTCACCAGCACATATCCCGTGCGGTAATAGGGCTTGGAGGTGAGCACGCGCTCATCCCCGGCATCGACGCCCATGACGACGTCGCAAGTGTTCGCGTCGAGCTGGTCGCGCACCAGATAGATGCCGGCCTTGTCGGTGCGGACGAAGACGGGCTTGCGGCCCATGGCCTGCGCGAGCGCGAGGGCGATGCGGTCCTCGAAGCCGGTATTGTCCTTCTCGGAGAAGGGCGCCTCGGCATTGGAGGCGCAGATGCGCAGCTCCTTCGCCGGGGAGGTGGCGGGGGCGGCTTTCGAGTCGGCCTGCAGGGTGATGGTCGCGGCGCCGGCCGCGCTCGCGAGGCCCGCCACGACGGCGATAATGCTGAGCCGGCTTAGTAACTGGCGGCGATGCGGGGTCATGAGGTGTCCTCCGGGGGTCGGGCCGGCGGCGCGGGGGCCGGCGGGCGACGCTGTATCGGGAGAGTGGCCGCCCGCTTCAGGAGGCGCGGGCGGCCGGGCCGGGCGGTCCGAAGGGTCAGCCGCCGCTGCGGATGATCTCGGTCGAGTACTCGCCGACCTTGGGGTCGTCATAGGGGCCCTTGCCGTCGAGCGAGAACACCATCACGCCGCCGCCCATCTGGGTGTAGTGCTGGAGCTGCTTGAAGGCGCCGACCGAGCCGAGGCCGGCGGTCGGATCGTTGAGGTCGAACACCAGTCCGACACCCGGCCAGCCGCCGACGCCGTAATAGATGGCGACGTATTGCGTGCCGTTATGGGTGTAGGTCATCGGGTGGCCGATGACGCCGGAGGGCAGCTTGAACTTCCACAGCAGCTCGCCGGTGTCGCTGTCGCGGGCCTTGATGAAGCCGTCCAGCGTTCCGTAGAACACCACGCCGCCGGCGGTGGCGAGCGTGCCGCCCCAGGCGGCGAAGCGCTCCATCACCTCCCATTTGTAGCGGTTGTTGATGGCGTCATAGGCCTTCACCTGGCCGAGGCCCTCATAGGTCTGCCGGTCGCCCTTGGGGCCCGGATACATGTTCAGCGTCGCGCCGACGAAGAACTGGCCCGCACGGTAGGGCAGCATGAAGGGCTCCCAGTCCATGCAGATGTGGTTGATGCCCATGAAGAACGACTTGCGCTGCGGGTCGTAGCTGTCGTGGCCCTGGTTGTGATAGCCCATGGCCGAGGGACAGATGTCGCGCGCCTTGTGGTCCATGCGCGTGCCGAATTCCGGGTCGCGCTGCGGCAGGCCGGTCTTGAGATCGACCTGCTTCACCCAATTGACGGTGTCGTCGATCTTGTCGGCCGAGACCAGGTCGCCATTCTCGCGGTCGAGCGTGTAGACGATGCCGTTGCGGTCCGGGTGGGTGAGCAGCTTGCGCATCTTGCCGGTCTTGTCCTGCTGCTCGGAGAGCATCATGACGTTGACGCCGGCATAGTCCCATTCGTCATGCGGTGTCTTCTGGTAGCCGAACTTGGCCATGCCGCTGTCGATGTCGCGGCCCCAGATGGTCATGGTCCATTTGTTGTCGCCCGGCCGCATGGTCTCGTTCCACGGCGCCGGGTTGCCCGAGCCGTAGTAGAAGAGGTTGGTGTCCGGGTCGAAGGCGTACCAGCCCCAGTTGGTGCCGCCGCCGATCTTCCATGCTTCACCCTCCCACGTCGCCTGGCCGAGGCCCTTCTGGCCGTAATGCGGGTTGGCGCTGTTGAAGTCGTCGGCGAGGCGGACCTCGTCGTCCGGACCCGTGGCGTAGGCGCGCCATTTCTGCTGGCCGGTCGGGATGTCATAGGCGGTGACATAGCCGCGCACGCCGAGCTCGGCGCCGGAGGAGCCGATCAGCACGGTGTCCTTGACGACATAGGGCGCGATGGTGAGCGTCGAGCCGACCTTGATGTCGGAATTCTCAAGCTTCCAGTATTCCTCGCCGGTGTCGGCCTTCAACGCGACGACATGCCCGTCGAGCTGCGTCTTGAGGATCAGCGGGCCGACATTGGCATTGCCCGGCCAATAGGCGAGGCCGCGGTTGACGACGTCGCAGCAGGCCACGGCGCGGGCGGTCGGGTTCTGCTTTGGCTTGTGCTGCCACAGGATCTTGCCGGGCTCGTCGAGCGACACGGCGAAGGTCGTGTTCGGATAGGGCGAGTGGATGTACATGACGCCGTCGACGACCAGCGGCGTGCCCTCATGGCCGCTGAGGACGCCGGTGGAGAACGACCAGGCCGCCTTGAGCTGCTTGACGTTCTCCTTCGTGATCTGGTTCGCCTCGCTGTAATTGTTGGCGCTGTAGTTCTTGCCGGTCATCGGCCAGTTGTCGGTGCTCTTCGACAGCTCGACGAGCTTGTCGTTGGCGAGCGCCGGCGCGCCTGTTCCCAGGCAGACCGTCGTCGCCAGGGCGGCGGCGACGGTGAGCGCGGACACCGAAGAGTGCAGTCGGCTCATGTGACTTCCTCGCGTTTCCCATTCCCAGGCCATCCCTCCTCCCCTCGCTCAGTCGGGGGAGTAGATGACGTGATGTTCCCGGCCGCCACGCCCATGGCCACTGGCGTGGCTTTGGCGTTCATCATGGGCGTTGCTGCTGTGGTGACCGGAAAGTCTTATGTTGTGCTTATATTTGAGTTATTTGCCTGATCATTGTTTTCATGAAGTTTAGTTGTGTCTCTAGGTAGTTTGGAAAAACACATCGGGAAGTTTTCCCCGCTCGACGAGATTTTGCGCAAAACTCTAGGGAAGCCTTGTCGTTTCGGCGCGAAAGTGTTGTCATGACAGCGCCTTGACGCCGATACGCCACGCATCGCCGCTTGCGGCTGTTGGGCTGTGCCGCACGATGATGCTGGCGAGGGCGGATGGGGCGGGAGAGATTTGTAAGAAGATCATAAGTATTCGGCGATCACTATTCATGGCCACGAATCCAACAGCCGCGCTCAGGGCATTGCTCGCCTCGGTGCTGGCGGCCGGTCTTGCCGGCTGCCCCGGCGAGAGCGAACCGGAATCGCGCGAACCCGAGACGCGCGAACGGGTGGAAACGCCCGCGAGCCGCGGCATCGCCGCCCGCCAATGGCTGGAGCCAGCCGACACGGCCGACCCGGCCCTGTGGCTCGCCGCGCGGGAGGAAGGGCGCGATCTCGCCCCGGACGCCCCGGCGGTGACGGCGTGGCGCGCGCGGCTCGCCGAGGCGGATGCGCGATTCGGCGAGACCGGCCGGATGATCGCCAACCGCGCGGCGCAGCTTGAGACGATGCTGGCGGAAATCGGCGTGCGGGAGAGCGCGCGCGAGATTTTGGAGACGTTCACGCCCTTCGCGGAAAAGGGGTCGCGCCGGGGCTTCAGCGACCTGTGCCAGCACTATTACAATCTGCGCACGCAGGGCTTCGCTCGGCCGGAGGCGGTGGCGGCGCTGAAGGCGGAGCCGGTGCGGGCCGAGCCGGTGGCGCCGGCGCAAGCGCCCTCCCCGGCCGCGCCGGGTTCCCCCTCGCCTGCCGGAGAGAGCCGACCGTGAATGGCGTGTCCCAGAAGCCCTTCCTGCCGAGCGGCGGCGCGCCGACGCGCAAGCGCCCATCGTTGCGCGGCCAGGTGATGATGGCGATCATCGCGATCAATGTGTGTGCCGCACTCGCGGCCATGATGGTCACGATCGTCAACGCCCGCCGCGCGACCCAACTGGAGATCTATTCCTCTCTCATCATCGCCGAGCGCTTCGTTGAGGAGACCATGCAGCGCCTCGCCGACCAGCAGGGAAGCGCCGCGTCGCTGAAGCAGCTTCCCTTGCATGTGAACGGCCTGCGCCATGTGCGCATCCTCATCGAGGACGCGCAGGGACAGGTGCTCGACGTCCGCCCCGATGGCCGGACCTCCGGCGCAGATGATTCCGAGGAGGCGGGGCACGAGGTGCCCGCGTGGTTCGACGCCCTGGTGCGGGTGGCGCCGGAGGGCCACGACATGCCGGTGGTCGAGAACGGGGCCGTGATCGGCCATGTGCGGGTGGTCGGAGAGCCCGCCGACGAGATTGCGGAGGTGTGGCACGACACGGCCGATCTCGCCGTGGTGATGGGCGTAGTGAACATCTTAGTGCTGGCAGCGCTCTATCTGACGCTCGGCCGGCTGATGGCTCCGCTGGGATCCCTTGCCAGAGGCCTGAACGAGCTGGGCGAAGGCCATTTCGGACATCGCGTGCCGATTCCCGATGTGCGGGAACTGGCGACGATCGCCGAACGGTTCAACGCGCTCGCCTCGGCGCTGAAGCAGGCGCGCGACGACAATGAGCGGCTGAATCGGCGCATCATCCGGGTTCAGGACGACGAGCGGCGCCAGATCGCGGCGGATCTGCACGACGATCTGGGCCCCTGCCTGTTCGGGCTGCGGGCCAATATCGAGTCGGTCCAACGCCTGGCGGCGCAGGCCCCGCCGGAACTCGCGCACCGGCTTGCCGAGAGGACGGCGACCATGATCGAGATCCTCGAACGGGTGCAGAACCTGAACCGGCGGCTGCTGCGAAAGATACGCCCCATGGCGCTTGGCCATGTGCCGCTCGGCTCGGCGATCGCCGGGCTGATCACCGATTTCGAGCGGCATGCGCCGGAGCGGCGCTTTCTCCTCACCGTGGACGGTCTGGCGGACCGCTATGCCGACAGCGTCGAACTGACCGTCTATCGTTGCATCCAGGAGGCGGTGACGAATGCGCTGCGCCACGGGGACGCGGAGACGATTTCCGTGACCTTGCGCGCGCTGCCGCATGGCGGCGGCCTGCTGGTGCGGGTGGAGGATGACGGGGTGGGCGTGGCCGCGGATGCCGCGCCGGGCTTCGGGCTGATCGGCATTGGCGAGCGGCTGAGCGCGCTGGGCGGCACCTGGCGCATCACCCCGCTGCCGCCGCGCGGGACCCGGGTTGAAATGAGCGTGCCGGTGTCGGTGGACAGCGACATGGAAACGAAGGTGGTGACGGGATGACGAGCGTTCTGGTGATCGACGACCACCCCATCGTGCTGCAGGGCTGCCGGCAGATCCTGGAGGATGCCGGCGTCGAGCGGGTGCTGGAGGCCCGCACGGTGCTGGCGGGCTACCGCCTCTTCCGCCGCGAAAAGCCGGATGTCGTCATCATCGACCTTGCCCTGCACGGAAACGGCCTTTCGGGGCTGCTGCTGGTCCAGCGGCTGAGGGCGCAAAACCCGCGCACGCCCATCCTCGTCTTTTCCATGCATGGCGACCCGGTGATCGTCAGCCGGGCGCTGGAGGCCGGCGCGACCGGCTATGTGCTGAAGGACACCACCTCGGACGCGCTGCTGGAGGCCTTCGAGAAGGTGCGGCGCGGCCAGCCCTATATGAGCCATGACCTTGCCTTGCAGATCGCGCTTCTGGGCACGCGCCGGGAGGCGCCGCTCGCCGACATCACGC
>JAEZMI010000307.1 GCA_023414975.1 Pseudomonadota bacterium
GGGCCGGAACGCGGTCTCGATCCCCGGCGCGCCGCGATAGGTGCCGGCGCCCTCGCTGTCGATCAGGATCCGGCGCGTCTCGATCATCATCGGGTGCAACATTTCGTCGATTTCGACACTGTCATAGAACGGCATGCCGGCATTGCCCATGCAGAACAGCGACAGCCAGCCATCCTCCACCGGCGTGCCCGGTCCACCGCCGGCAGCGAGAATGACCTCGTTCACGAAGGCATGGCCGTTGCGCGGGTCGTGGCCGGAAATGACGCCGGCGGCGGGCGGCAGGGCCGCGCCACCCTCCGCCATGCCGACCTTCGGATCGATCGCCGCCATGGCGAGCTGGACGGCGTTGGACACCCGGTCGCCGAGATTCGTCGTGGCCACCGAGGTCGAATGGGGATGGCGGGGAATGCCGACGCAGCAATTCTCGCGCAGCTTCACCTCGATCCGCCGCAGGCTGCCGGCATTGGGCGTCACCGGGCGCGGCAGCGAGTTCAGCACGCCGACCAGCGCCGCCGTGCGGGCGCAGGCATGGCTCAGATTCACCCCCACGGGCAGGCAGTCGATATTGTCGGTGAGGTCGACCGTGATGCGCCCGTTCTCGGCGTCGACGGTGACATCGGCATTGGCCGGAATGCCGCCGGCCGGCGTGCCGGGCAGCGGATCATGCGTGCAGGTGCCGCGCGCGCTCCCGGACGCGATGGTGGAGATGACCTCGACCATCTGCCGCTCGGTCATGTCGAACCATTGCCGCGCATGTTCGCTCAGCGCCTCCCAGCCGAGTTCCTCGCCCATGCGGGTGATCTCGCGTTCACCGATGCGCGCCGCGCCCAGCATGGCGAGGTAGTCGCCGCGCCACTGCTCCGGCACGCGGATGCGCATCATGCACATGTTGATGATGTCGCGATTGTCCTCGTAGTCGGACTGCACCTTTACGGCCGGGAAGATCAGCGCGCCCTCTTCATAGACGTCGCGGGCGTTGCCCATATAGGTGGTGGGCAGCGAATTGCCGCAATCGGCCTGGTGCGCCTTGGCTACCACAGTGAAGCGGTGCACGTCCTTGTCGTCGAACACCGGCACGAGGATCGTATGGTCGGCCGCGTGCGAGTTGCCGTGATAGGGCGAGTTGTGCAGGAAGGCGTCGCCCCGCTTCAGGTCCGGGTGGATGTCGAGCATGGCGCGCGCCATCAGGTCCGCGCCGCCGATGACGTGGATCGGGTAGCTGTCGGCGGCGGTCAGCAGCTCGCAATCGGCCGTCACGAGGGCGCAGGAGAAGTCGCGGGCAGTGTTGATGACGCCGGAGCGCGCGGTGCGCAGCAGCGTGTTCGCCATCTTGCGCGTCACGCCATCGAAGCGCTTCTGCATGATGGCGAGCTTGACGCCGGCCGCCACCGCCGTGCCGCCGGCCGGCCGGGTGGCCGTGCCGCTTGCCGGAACCTGCATGTTCATCTGCGTCTCCTAAGCCGCGCTGCGGACGACGAGGTGGCCACCGGGGCGGCGGATCGCGCGCGCGCCGGGGTTCACGACGATGGTGGTGAAATTGCTGTCGACGACGGCCGGCCCGGCGATCTCCGCCTCCTCCGCCATGTGCTCCAGCCGATAGGTCGGCGCGTCGATGAGCCCGGTCTCGCGGAAATACATCGACCGGCGGGTCTGGCCCCGCTCCTCCTCCCCGTCGGCCAGCCGGATCGCGGTCGGGTCGGAAAGGCGGCAGCGCGCCAGCGCGCGCCAGCTCATGATCTCGATGGCATCGCCGTCGTCGCGGAAGGAAAACAGCTCGGTATGGCGGGCGTGGAAATCGGCGATCAGCGCCGCGACGTCCTCGGCACTCTCGAACCGCGCCCCGCGCAGCGGCACGTCGATCTCCCACACCTGGCTCGGGTAACGCGCCTCGATGGAGAGGTCGATGTGCTTGTCGCGGGCGTGCGGGCCGGCCTTGGCGAAGAAGCCTTCCGCCTGCGCCATCAGCTCCGCGATCAGTGCGTTGGCCCGCTCGCGGTCGAAAGCCGTCGTCTTCATGAAGGAGGTTCGGGCGAACTCGGTGGTGAGTTCGGACATCATGGCTCCGGCCGCGCTCAGCGCCGCTCCCACATCGGGGAAGATCACTGTGTCGCAGCGCAGGCGCCGGGCGATGAGCACCGCGTTGATGCCGGCCGCGCCGCCACCGCCGATCATCGCCGTCTCCTCCGGATCGATGCCCTGCTTCACCGTGATGTCCTCGATGGCGTTCACCATGCTCTCGGTGGCGAGGTCGAGGATGGACAGCGCGGCCTCCTCGACGCTGATGCCGAGGGGCGCGGCGATCTGGCTGGCGATCGCCTGCAGCGCCGCCTCGCGCCCGAGATTCATCTGCCCGCCAAGAAAGAAGGCGGGGTCGATATAGCCGAGGACCACGGCCGCGTCGGTGACGGTGGGCTTGGTTCCGCCGCGCCCATAGCAGACCGGTCCGGGGGTCGAGCCCGCGCTCTCGGGGCCGACATGCAGCAGCCCGGCCGCGTCGACCCGCGCGATGCTGCCGCCGCCGGCGCCCACGCTCTTCACGTCGACCGAGGGGAAGCCGGTGAGATTGCCCTGATAGATAGGCCCGAGCCAGCTTTCGCGCGTCCAGGGCAGAGCACCCTCGCGCACCAGCGAGACGTCATAGGTGGTGCCCCCGGCATCGGTGACGATGGCGGTCCGGGCGCCTTCGATCCCGGCGAAGTGCCGTCCCGCGACCGGGGCCATGGCGGGACCGGAGTTAAGGGCCAGGATCGGCCGCTCGGCGAGGTCGGCGACGTCGACGAGACCGCCCTGCGAGGTGACGGCGAAGATCTGGCCCTTCAGCCCGCGCTCTTCGAGGCGCGCCTTCAGCCCATGCAGGTAGTCGCTCATGATCGGCTTGAGCGAGGCATCGATGGCGCAGGACGAGGTGCGGCGATACTCGCGCACGGTCGGGTTGAGCCGGTGGGAAAGCGTGTAGGGCACGCCCGGCAGATGCTGGTCCAGCAGCTCGGCCACCCGCTCCTCATGCGCCGGATTGACGATCGACCAGATCAGCGAGACGGCCACGGCTTCGACCTTCTCGACCTTGAGCTTCGCGATGATGGCAAGCACCGCGTCCTCGTCGAGCGGCGCGTGGATGCGTCCGTCGGCCCAGACGCGACCGGGGACCTCGAAGGTCAAGGCGCGGGGAATGTAGGGCGCGGGATAGGGCACGCGGTAGTTGAACGGGTCCGTGCGGCCGCCCTCGCGGATCAGCAGGATGTCGGGATGGCCCTGCGTGACCAGGAGCGCGGTGCGCGCGGCGTTGCCGGTGATCACGGCATTGATGGCGCGGGTGGTCGAGTGGAACAGGATGTCCGTCTCGCCCAGCAGCCCCGCCACGCTGACATTGCGCGCCTGCGCGGCGAGTTCGATGGCGCCGAGGATGCCGCCGAGGGGATCGGGATAGGTGGTCGCCGCCTTGAACATGCTCGCAGGCCGGCCGGGCTCGTGCACCATCAGGTCGGTGAAGGTGCCGCCCACGTCAATCGACATTCGCATCTGCTCGACTCCCAAACCCGCGTCGATGCATCTTATGCAAGTAACTTGCATAAGATGCAATATCAATTGCACTCTGAGCACGCCGTGGTTTTGTCTTGCGCGGTGCACAAGCAGAAAGGCTTCTGCTAGACAGGCCGAGAGAACGACGTCGGCGCCGCGGATTCGTGCCGCAGCGCCGATGCAGAGGACCGGGTGGGGGCTGATGGCCAATCTGGAAGCTGGCAGTGAGGATGGCGGGCTGCCCGCCGTGGGCCCGCGCGTGCGCTATCTGCGCCGCCTGCACCGTCTGCGCCTCAAGGACCTCGCGGCCGCGGCCGGCTGCTCCGAAAGCCTGCTGTCGCGCATCGAGAACGCGCTTGTCGTTCCCTCGCTGAGCACGCTCCACCGCCTCGCCAAGGCGCTCAATGTGAATGTGGCGGCGCTGATCGACCCGCGCGAGGAGTCGATCTGCACCATCTACGGGCCGAACGACCGACCGCGCTACACCCGCGCGGCGGAAGAAGGAGACGGCAGCACGGCGGAAATCCTCACCCCTTTCGCCGAGCATCGCCAACTGGAGGGACTGCTCCTCGAAATGCCGGCCGGCGGCCCCATTTGCGGGCCGTTCCAGCATGCCGGTGAAGAGGTCGGCTATGTGCTGTCGGGAGAACTGGAACTGAACGTCGAGGGCGAGCAGTATCGCGTCCCGACCGGGTTCAGCTTCTTCTTCCAGTCCGACCGCCTTCATAGCTACCGCGCCTCCGGACACGAGAACTGCCGCGTCATCTGGGTCAACACCCCGCCGACCTTTTGATGGCCTGCCCGCCCTCGGTGCGCCGCTCAGCCATGGGAGACGGCGCGCAGGAAGCGCTGCGTGCGCTCGTGCTGCGGGTTGTCGATCACGTGTTCCGGCGGACCCTGCTCGACGACGACGCCGCCATCCATGAACACGACACGGTCGGCAACCTCGCGCGCGAAGCGGATTTCATGCGTGACGACGATCATGGTCATGCCGGCGTCGGCGAGCTTGCGCATGACGCCGAGCACTTCCCCCACCAGCTCCGGATCGAGCGCCGAGGTCGGTTCGTCGAACAGCATGACGCGTGGGGAGATGGCGAGCGCGCGGGCAATGGCGACCCGCTGCTGCTGGCCGCCGGAGAGGCGGTGCGGCAGGTGGTTCGCGTGGTTCTGCAGGCCGACGGCGGCCAGCAGCCGCAGCGCGGTCTCCCGCGCCTGCTCGCGCGGCACGCCGAACACACGCACCGGCGCCTCCATCACGTTCTCCAGTGCGGTGAGATGGTTGAAGAGGTTGAAATGCTGGAACACCATCGATAGCCGCGCCTTGGCGCGGGCGCGGGAGAGCCGGCCGGTCGGGCGCGGCTGGCCGCCGGGCACGGGCTCGTAGCCGACATACGCGCCACCGACGCTGATGGTGCCCCAGTCCACCGGTTCGAGATGGTTGATGGTGCGCAGGAACGTGCTCTTGCCCGAGCCGCTCGGCCCCAGCAGCACGACCACCTCGCCGCGATTGACCGTGAGATCGACGCCGCGCAGCACCTTGTTGGTGCCGTAGTCCTTCTGGACGTTGTGGCAGACCACCAGCGGCTCACCGCGCGGCACCGGATCGGCATCGGCATCGGCATTGACGATCATGCGGAACAGGTCGTCCGACCCGCCACCCGCCGCCGCGGTCTCAGGCGCCGCCACGGGAGCCGGAGGCTCGGACGCCGCGGGCGCGGGCGTGCCGCCCATGCGGAAACCGAGCAGCCGGTTCATGGCACTGTCGCCGCGCGTGTCCTTGTCCAGGTCGAAGCGCCGCTCGGCCCAGGCCTGCGCCAGCGAGATGATGCTCACCATGATGAGGTAGATCACCGAGGTCGCGGCGAAGACGGTGAAGAACTTGTTGTTCTGGCCGACGATCTGCTGCGAGCGGAAGGTCAGTTCGTTGACGAACACGATCGAGGCGATCGAGGTCAGCTTCAGCATGCTGATGGTGTCGTTCCCGATCCCCGGCAGGATCGCCCGCATCGCCTGCGGCAGGATGATCCGGCGCAGCGTGAGGAACGGGCCCATGCCGAGCGAGCTCGCCGCGACCGACTGGCTGCGGTTCACCGAGAGGATGCCCCCGCGCAGGATCTCGGCGCTGAAGGCGGCCTGGTTCAGCGAGAAGCCGATCACCGCGGTCGTAAAGCTGTCGAACCTCAGCCCGACGAAGGGTAGCGCGTTGAAGATGAAGACGAGCTGCAGCAATTGCGGGGTGCCGCGCGTGAAGAAGATGTAGAGCCAGGCCGCGCCGTTCAACAGACGGTTGGCGGAAAGCCGCATCAGCGCCAGCACGAGCCCGAGCAGCAGGCCGAGGGTCATCGAGATGGCGGTGATCTTCACCGCAACCCACGCCCCCTCCCACAGGAAAGCGGACGCGCAATAGTTCAGGAACTCCCAGAACCAGCCGAAGGCCATGTCGGCATAGGGATCGTGGACGGTGAGGCCGCTCGCCATGTCCTCGATGCTGGAGCCCACCGGCGCCTGGGCGACGGCGGCAGGGGTCAGGGCCAGCAGCGGCGCGAGGATGCCGGCGATGAAGATGCCCGGCATGCGGATGCCGGGGAGGCGTGTGGCGGATCGCGTCATCGGGTCACTTCTGCTTCGCGCCTCCGGAGAGGACTGGAAAGCGGGATGGAAACACGAATGTGCCGGGACGGGAGACCCGTCCCGGCAGGAGCCGCCGCGCGGCCGGTCGGAGACTCAGCCGGATTACTTGGTCCGGATCTCGGCCGGGATTTCCAGCGAGGGATCGGTGTTGTACTTCGCGAAGATATTCTTCTGGGTGCCGTTGGCCTGCATGATGCGCATGCCGTCATAGATGGCCTTCACTAGGTCATCCTTGCCCTTGCCGATGCCGACGCCGATCTGGAAGCCGCTCGCGATGGAAAAGGCGCGGGTGTACTTGCCGGCGTTGTTCTTGGCCATGAAGTCGATATAGCCGAGGTCCCACATCAACGCGTCGGTGCGCCCGCTCTCCAGCAGGCGAAGTCCGGCCGCAAGATCCTGGAAGGGCATGGTGGTGATAGGCTCCTTGCCCTCCGCCTTGCAGACTTCCTGCTGCTTCAGCGTCGCCGCCTCCTCGATGCTGCCGACGCCATACGCGACCGTCTTGCCGCAGAAATCGTCCAGCTTCGTCAGCTTCTTCGGATTGCCGGCGGGGACCAGCACGCCCGTGCCGGCCGCCATGTACATGACGTAGTCCACATTCTTGGCGCGGTCCGGCTTGTAGTAGAGGTCGTCCCACATGGCATCGATCTGGCCGGAAATGACCGCCGGCAGAATGCCCGACCAGGCGCCGAGGGTGAACTCATACTTCACGCCGGCGCAATCCATCACCGCCTTGGCGAGATCGACCGCGATGCCGTTCAGCTTGCTCATGTCGGCGCCGTCGCGCGCGACATAGGGCGGGGTCTGCGGATCGGCGCCGAAGGTCACGGTCTTGCCGGCCAGCGAGGGATATTTGGTGGCGACCTTCGCGGGTTCGCAGACGGGATCGGCAGCAAAGGCGCTGCCGGCCGTCAGGAGGCTCGCGGTCAGCGCGGCGGCGGCGACGAGGTTTAGGCGAACGCTCATTTTCAGCTCCCGAGTGTGCCAGGGCGCGAACCGCCGGGATGGCAACCGATTTCATTCATATGCAAGTTAACTTGCGTACGAAGCAATGAAAGCAAGTGGTGTGCCATGAGCGGAGCCGTGAGAAGCGGTCGCGACTTCGGAAGGCCTGCCGGTTTTTTGCTCAGCACCGGCTCATCGACGCGCCAGAACGGCCTGGAAGGCTGCCGCGCGACGCCGCCTCACACCAATCCGAGCGTTGCCACGCGCTCCCCGCGCGACACCGTGCCGAGCGTCGTCGCGCGCACGAACAGGCCGTCGGCCGGGGCCAGCACCTCCTCGACGACATCGCCATAGACGTCGAAGATGCGGCACAGGCGCTCGCCCTTCGCCACCGCCGCGCCGAGCGCGGCTTCGGTCACCAGCACGCCGCCATGGGTGGCGCGGATGCCGGCGAAATCGCGCATTACATGCGTGACGGCCGGCGCGACGGGCTTGCCCGCGATCATGCCGAGCCCGCGCAGCAGGTTGAGCACGCAATGCGTGCCGGTCTCGACGGAATCGAGGTCGAGCCGCCCGCCCTCGCCGATCTCGAACGTGAAGCACGGCACGCCCGCGCGCGTCGCCTCGACGCAGAGGATGCCATCGCTCACATACATGCCGCGCTCGCCGCGCACGATCCAGCCGGTGCCGAGCAGATGCGCCATCTCCTCTGCCCGCCGTGCCGACGCGCCGAGGTCAGGATGCGGCAAGATGGCGATGGGCACGTATTTGCCGCCGCGCGTCGGCGTGTGGATGTCGAGCGCCGCATCGCACCGCGTGATCAATCGGAACAGCGTCGCGGCCATCACCTGCGCGATATTGCCGTTGGCGTCGCCGGGGAAGCAGGTCCACGCATCGGCGGGCACCTGGTCGAGCGGCGACTTCAGATATTGCGCCAGCGGCAGCCGGTGGTCCGCCTGCAGCGCGAGCGGCTGCTGCACCGGCACGCAGACGATGCTGCCGGAGAGCGTGGCCGGATCGACCTGCTGCAAGGCCCGCGTCACCAGCGCGATGCTGTTCACCTCGTCGCCATGGATTCCGGCCCCGAGATAGAGCCGGGGGCCGGGGCGCACGCCGTTGATCAGGATCAGCGGCAGGCTGATGACCGTGCCGTCGGCCAGTTCCAGCGCCGGCAGCCGCGCCTTCAGGCGCTGGCCCGGACCGACGGTGAAACCTTCGATGATGAGATCGTCCATGATTGCCTCGGCGGATCAGCGCGGAAGGGGAGCGGCGGCCGGCAGCCCGGCGGCCGCGATCGTCGGGGTCGGATAGCTCGCGAGCATGGCGTCGACCCCACCGGTCGCCCGGTTCCAGTCGAAGGTGCGGAAGGCCATGCCCGTCGTCACCGGCCGGGGGCCGGAGTAGAACATCTCATACTGCGTGTGACGCGAGGCGAACTCCGAGCCGACGGCGTCCCAGGCGAGCTTGAACAGCTTCACCCGCTCCTCGGACGTCGAGGCCGGTGAGTATTGCGTGCGCCCGATCAGCCTGGCGATCCGGGGATCGTCGAAGTCGGCCACGCTGGAGGGCAGCATCAGCATGCCGCCGCCGGAAAGCTCGCGCAGCATGTGGATGATCTTCGGGTAGAGCGATTGCGACTGGATCTGCGCCGCATAGACAAGGCCCGGATCCGGCAGGAAATACTCCCCGCGCCGGCACCCCTTCGCCTCCATGCCGTAGATGAAGGCCTCGATCATGCCGACATGGCCGGCCAGTTCGCCGAGCGTCTCGCGCACCTGCGGGAAGTTGAACGTGCCGATGGTTTCCGTGATTTTCCGCGCGAGGCCGACAAGGAAACGCAGCTTCACCAGGAGACGGATCTCGGCCTGGTAGTTCTGGTAGGCGTGCGCCGCCGTGTCATGCCATTGCGCGAGCTGGCAGGCGGGGTCGCGATGCACGAAGACGCGATCCCAAGGAATCTTCACATCGTCGAAATGCAGCAGCGCGTCGTTCTCGTCGAATCGGCTGGCCAGAGGATAGTCGAAGGAGGAGGCCGCCGCCGCCTCATAGGACCGGCGCGAGAGCAGCGACATGCCCGGCAGATTCATCGGCACGCAGGCGGTGAAGGCATAGCGTGCCTCGTCCGGCTTGAGCGGACGCAGCGTGGTGACGAGAATCTCGTTGGCCAGCACCGCGCCGGTGCCGAGCATCTTGGAACCGCGCACGGTGATGCCGCCCGCATCCTCGTCGACGATGGCGACGGCGAGGTCGGCATTGCCGTCGGCGCCCGTCGCCTTGGAGCGGTCGCCCTGCGGATCGATGATGACGTAGGCGACATAAAGATCATTGTCGCGGGCGTAGCGGTAATAGTCCTGCACCGCGCCGGGCCGCCCGCCCTCATGCGCCTCGTAGACGTCGAGGCCCATCCGCATGGCGGAGAGGGTGGAGGCGACATGGTCCGGCGAGCGGCCCATGAACCCGTGATGCAGTTCCGCCCAGGCGATGAGCGCCTCACGCCGGGCGACCAGCTCCTCATAGCTGGTGGGCAGCTGCCAGGCGCGGCTCACCCGGCGCCCGCCGCCGATATCGAAGGTCATCTTGTCGGACTGCGCGGGCTGCGACTGGAAGTCGTACAGAGCGGCGACCGAGCGTGCCGCGTTGGCGAAGGCCGGATGCTCCGTGACCTTCGGCACGCTCGCCCCGTCAATGTAGATGCGCCGCCCGTCGTCGAGGCTGCGCAGATGGTCGGCGGCTGTCTTGTGCATCATCGTCCTCGCTCCGCGTCGCGTCTCGATAATGCTAACTAACTTAGCTTTGTCAATTATATGTTTTGTGCCAATCTCGCGGCACATCGCCAGGCTTTGAGCTTCGCGGTCCATCAGCTATTCAGGCGTTCCGGCGCCTCCGTGAGCCTCGCTCGCGGGCCGCGCTCGCAGGCCTCGCTCGAAGGAAGGAACGACCATGAATCCGGCGGAGCCGAACCGTCCGTTGACCACATCGCGGGCGGCGCTCATCTCGGAAGGGAGCGACCGCGAATTTCGCGAGATGGTCCGCGAACTCGTCGCCTTCTCCGGCCGGCTGCAGGAGATACGCGAGGCCATCGCGCGGGCGATGCGGGTCACGCCGCCGCAATACAACATCCTGATGACGCTCTCGCCGCTCGACGAACCGGTGACGGTCGGCGATCTCGCGGAGCGGCTGCGCGTCAGCGTGCCCTTCATCGTGACCGAGACGCGGCGGATGGAAGCGCTCGGGCTGATCGAGAAGCGGGCCGATCCGGTCGACCGCCGGCGGGTGAAACTGGTGCTCACCGACAAGGCGGCGGCGGCGATCCGGGATATCGCGCCCGTGCAGGTGAAGGTGAACGACGTCCTGTTCCAGACGCTCGGCGCGCGCGATCTCAAGACGCTGGCACGCCTCACCCGTGACCTGCTCGGTTCCTGTGACGCCGCGCTTGAACGGGCGAAGGCCGGCGCCCCGGACGAACGCTAGACATCGGCTTTGCCCGCCGTCGCCAGCACGCCGTCGACCAGCCGGCCCGCCGCCTGCCAGTCGAAGGTGCGGAACATGTGCGCGTGGTTCACATAGGACGCGCCGCCATAGAACATCTCGTACTGCATGTGGCGCGAGGCATATTCCGAGCCGAGCGCGTCCCAGGCCAGCTTGAATAGGCGAACCCGCTCCTGCGGTCCGGCAACGGACGAGACCTGCGTCGCCGCGACATAGTCCCGCGTGTGCGGACTGGCGAGATCCGCGGCGGAAGACGGCAGCATGATCACGCCGCCGCCGGCAAGATCGCGGATCGCCAGCACGAAGTGCGGGTAGAGTTCCTGCGTCAGCGTCTGCGCGGCGTAGAGCAGCCGCGCGCTCGGCACGAAATGGCCGTTGACCCCATGGCCCTCGGCCTCCATGCCGGCCATCATTCCTTCCACCAGCGAAGCCTGCGCCGCGAGCTTGCCGAGCACGCCCTTCACCTGCGGGATGTCGATCGAGCCGTTGATCTCGGCGATGCGCCGGGCAAGACCCGTGAGGAAGCGCATCTTCACCATCAGCCGGATCTGCGACTGGTAGTTCTGCATCACATGGGCCGGCGTGCCGTGCCATTGCGCCGCGGCAGCGGCGATGTCGCCGCACACGAAAACCCGCGCCCACGGCACGCGCACCTCGTCGAAGAAAACGATGGCATCGTTCTCGTCGAAATGGCTGGAGAGCGGGTAGTCGAACGCCGAGTTCGCCGCCTGTTCGTAGGAGCGGCGCGAGAGCAGCCGGACGCCGGGATGGTTCACCGGCACGGCGAAGCTGAGCGCGTAGCGCTCCTCGCCGGGGCGAAGCGGCTGGATCGTGCCCACGAAAATCTCGTCCGCCATCACCGCGGAGGTGCCGAGCATCTTGGCGCCGGACACGACGATGCCGTCCGCATCCTGCGCCACGATATGGGCGACCACGTCACGCGCCTGTTCCGAGGCGGCCCGTGCCTTGTTCGCCTGCGGGTTCTGGATGACATAGCTGACGAAAAGGTCGCGGGCGCGCACCTCCTCGAAATAAGCGGCGAAGGCGTCCGCCCGCGCCGCGTCGAAGCCGCGAAGGGCCGGCAGGCCGATCATCATGCCGGTGAGAGTCGTGGCGAGGTGATCGGGCGACCGGCCGAGAAAACCGCAGCTCAGCGCGCACCATTCGGCGATGGCATGGCGCCGGTCGACCAGCTCGGCATGTGTGCGCGGCAGCGACCACGCCTTGTGGACGCGCGTGCCATCCGCCAGCGCGAAGGTCAGCCGGTCGCGATGCGCCGGGTCGACCTGGTGGTCGTAGAGCCGGGCGAAGGAGGCCACGGCATTGCGGAACGCCGGATGAGTGGTGACGTCGGCGACGGGTTCTCCGTCCAGCAGCACCACGCGGCCGTCCCTCAGCCGGCTGGTGTAGGCGGTGCCGTCGCGCATCGTCGGGCTCTCCGTGGGAAATGCCTTGCCCGCTATCACGAGTTTTGCATATCATGCAAGTAACTTGCACGATCAAGTAACTTGCACGACCCTCTGCCGTCCCGGCGCCCGTACCGATCCGAGAGACCCGCATGTCCGTCCGCGATTTCGTCGGCTATGGCGAGCATCCCCCGCACGCCAACTGGCCGAACGGCGCCCGCCTCGCGCTCAACATCAACCTCAATTTCGAAGGTGGCGGTGAGCGCTCGATCCTCGAAGGCGATGGCGTCTCCGAGAGCGTGCTGAACGATATTGGCCAGCCGGCGCTGGAAGGCCGCCGCAGCCCGCTGGTGGAAAGCGTGTTCGAATACGGCTCGCGCGTCGGCGGCTGGCGGCTGCTGCACCTGTTCCGCGAGCGCGGCATCAAGGTGAGCCTCCTCGCCGTCGCCAAGGCCGCGGAGGCCAATCCCGCGCTCACCCGCGCCTTCATCGCCGACGGGCACGAGCTCGTCTCGCACGGCTATCGCTGGCTGGACTACCAGCTCGTGCCGGAGGAGGTGGAACGCGCGCACATCCGTCTCGCCATCGACACGCTGGAGCGCGTCGCCGGGGTTCGGCCGACCGGATGGATGACCGGACGTCCCGGCCAGAACACCCGTCGCCTTCTCGTCGAGCATGGCGGCATCGCCTATGACCGCGACGCGCTGAACGACGAGGTGCCTTATTGGGTCCGGGCCGGCGACCGGCCGCATCTCGTCGTGCCGTACTCCTTCGAGACCAACGACAACCGCTTCAACGAGAACAGCGGCTTCAGCACCGGCGACGACTTCGCCCGTTACATGCGCGACTGCTTCGACGTGCTCTACGCGGAAGGCGCGCGCACGCCGAAGATCATGTCGCTGGCGCTGCATGACCGGCTCATCGGCCGGCCGGGGCGCATCACCGGGCTGATGCGCTTCCTCGACCATGTGGCGGCGCATGACGACGTCTGGATCGCGACGGGCGGCGAGATCGCCGCGCACTGGCGGCGGGAGCATCCGGCGCCATGATGTCGCTTCGCCCGAGCGCGCAGCGCCCGCATGTTCATGTCACCGGCGCCAGCGGGTTCATCGGCCGCGCGGTCGCGGCGCGGCTGCGCGACAGCGGCCACGAGGTCAGCGCGAGCGACCTCGTGGCCGGCGATGGCGAGACCGGCCCCATCGCGGCGCTCGATCTGCGCGACCGCGCCGCCGTCGCCGCGCATCTCGCCGCGACCCGGCCGGCTATCGTCGTGCATGCCGGGGCGATTTCCGGCGCGATGCTGGCGCAGGATGATCCGGCGCTGATGTTCGACGTCAATGTGGGTGGCACGCTGAACGTCGCCGAGGCGATGCGGGCGGCCGGCATCGGCCGAATGGTGTTCCTCTCGTCCAACGCGGTCTACGCGCCGGCGCCGACCCGCGAGCGGGTGCCGGAAACCGCCCCGCTGGGTGCCGCCGATCCCTATGGCGCCTCGAAGGTCGCCGCCGAGGCGGTGCTGCGCGCCTATGCCGGCGGCCACGGTCTCGCGGTCACGGCGCTGCGCGTCTCCTCGGTCTTCGGCCCCGGCCGGGTGACGCCCTATCTGGTGTCGCAGACGCTGGAAGCCCTGCACGCCGGCCGCAGGCTCACCGTCACGGACGAGCGCTCCAACATGCGCCAGTTCATCCACATCGACGACGCGGTCGACGCCGTGTGCCGGGCGGTGGAGACCGAGCTGCCCGGCTTCACGCCGATCAACATCACCGGCGGGACCTATCTGTCCGAGGAAGCCGTGGTGCGCCTGCTTGCGAAGGGCCTGCCGGACGCCGACGCGGATATCGAGGTCATCGCCGACCGCGAACGCGACGATGACGGCCGCGTCGGCCCGCTCGATCTGTCCCGCGCGGAAGAACTCCTCGGCTATCGGCCCGGCGTCGACCTGCCCGCGGCTCTCGCCGCCTTGGCCGCCCGAAGCCGCGTGGGCACGGCGCCGCGCACCGGCGCCGGGGAGCCGCCTCGCCCGACACAAGGGAGCCTTCCGCATGCCGCTCGTTGACGCGATCGTCGAAGCCCATGGCGAGTTGACCGCCTGGCGGCGCGAGCTTCACCGCCACCCCGAGACGGCGTTCGAGGAGAACTGGACCGCCGCCTTCCTGGCCTCGAAGCTGGAGAGCTTCGGCATCCCCTTCGAGACCGGCATCGCCCGCACGGGCATCGTCGCCACGCTGAAGGGCCGGCGCGGCGAGGGCCCGGCCATCGCGCTGCGGGCCGACATGGACGCGCTCGATATCGCGGAAACCACCAATCTGCCGTGGCGCTCGTCCATCCCCGGAAAGATGCACGCCTGCGGGCATGACGGCCACATGACCATGCTGCTCGCCGCCGGCCGGCATCTGAGCGCCCATCCCGACTTCGCCGGCACGGTGTACCTCGTCTTCCAGCCGGCCGAAGAGATGGCCGGCGGCGGCAAGGTGATGGTCGAGGAAGGTCTGTTCGAGCGCTTCCCGGCCCGCCAGGTCTTCGGCCTCCACAACTGGCCGGGCCAGGCCTTCGGCAGCTTCTCCGGCAAGGCCGGGCCGATGCTCGCCTCCTCGGACGTCTTCGAGATCACGGTGAAGGGCCGCGCCACCCATGCCGCCATGCCGCATCTGGGGGTCGATCCCATAGCGGTGGCGGGCGAACTCATCCTGGCGCTGCAGACCATCGCCAGCCGCCGCGTCGATCCGTTGGAGGCCGCGGTGGTCAGCGTCACGCAGGTCCACGGCGGGGACGCGTGGAACATCGTGCCGGACGAGGTGGTGCTGCGCGGCACGGTGCGCAGCTTCGCGCCGGGCGTGCGCGACGCCATCGAGGCGCGGATGATGCAGATCGCGCAGGGCGTGTGCGCGCTGCACGGCGCCGAGGCGCGGGTGTGGTACGACCGCCGCTACCCCGCGACGGTCAACACGGCGCCCGAAGTCGCGCAGGCGCTCGCGGCCGCCGGAGCGGTGGCGGGCGACGCGCGGGTGATCCCCGACCCGGCCTCCTCCATGGCGTCGGAGGACTTCGCCTACATGCTGGAAAAGAAGCCCGGCGCCTATCTCTGGCTCGGCAGCGGGCCGGGCCCGGCGCTGCACAATTCGGCCTATGACTTCAACGACGCGCTGCTGCCGGTCGGGGCGAGCTACTGGGTGCGCCTCGTCCAGCACCTCCTCGGCTGAGACCCGCCGTCAGCGACGCAAAGCGCCCCTTCCTTACCGTCTTCCCAAAGGCCCGGCCGGCGCGTCCGCGTTCGGCGATGAGGCCGCGCATTGCCGCGCGCCAGTGGACACCGGCTCCATGTGCACCATTTTGCTCGCTGGAACGTAATGCATGGGTCGCGGAAGCCTGTCGCCGGACAGGTCCCTGTTGCCGCGACACGCGCCTGACACGCTACCGAGAGCGATCATCCCGCAGCGAAAGACTGTTCGCATGGATCATTACCGTACGCTGTCCGATCCGCCCTACGCGCTTTACGAACCGCTGCTCCGCCATCGCGGACCCACCCCGTTCGTCATCGCCCAGCTCGGCCAGTCGCTGGACGGGCGGATCGCCACACCGACCGGAAAATCGCGGGATATCAACGGCGTCTCGGGCCTCGACCACCTGCACCGGCTGCGCGCCTCGGTGGATGCGGTGGTCGTCGGGGTCGGCACGGTGGTGGCGGACGATCCACGGCTCAACACGCGGCGCGTGGAGGGGCGCAGCCCCACCCGCGTGGTGATCGACCGCGACGGCCGTTCCTCCCGCAGCGCGCGATGGCTGGATTGCGATGGCTGCCGCCGGATCGTCTTTTCCGACAATGCGGAAGGCTGGCCGCCGGATGTCGAGCGCATCGCCGGCGAAGGGTCGCCGGAGCGCTTCGGTCCCGCCTTCATCGTCGCCGCGCTCGCCGCGCGGGGCCATCACCGAATTCTGATCGAGGGCGGCGCCTCGACCATTTCCCGCTTCATCGACGCCGGGCTGGTCGACCGGCTGCACATCTGCCTCGCGCCGATCATCCTCGGCTCGGGCCGGCCGGGCCTCCAGCTCCAGCCGATCGACGAGCTGGCCGACGCGCTGCGCCCGCGCGCCAACGCCTATGTGCTCGGCGACGGCAATGTGCTCTACGATTGCGATCTCAGATGCACCGCGCGCGGAGCCGCCGATGCCGAGTGACCCGCCCGGCACCCCGCCGGCCCCGCGTTACAGCTTTCCGGCCCGGCTCCTCCATTGGCTGGTCGCGGGGCTGGTCATCATCCTCATCCCGCTCGGCCTCTACATGGTCGCGCGCGGCGAGGCGACGGGGTTCGACGCCGTCACGGGCGAACTCTACAGCCTGCACAAGCTGCTCGGCTTCATCGTCATCTGGCTGATGGCGCTGCGGCTCCTGGTGCGCCTCACGCGCCGCCCGCCCGCCCCCGTGGCGACGCTGACGCCGCTGGAGCGGATCGCCTCCGGTGTGGTGCATGCGCTGCTCTATCTGCTGCTCATCGTGGTGCCGCTGCTCGGCTGGGCCGGGGCGTCCGCCTATCCGGCCCTGAACGTCTTCGGCCTGTTCGATCTGCCGGCCATCCTCCCCGCCGATCAGCACCGGGCGGAACGCCTGTTCGCGATCCATGGCCTGCTGGCGAAGCTGCTCGGCCTGCTCGCGCTCCTGCACATCGCCGCGGCGCTCATGCACCGCTTCGTCAAGAAGGACGGCGTGATGGAGCGCATGGGCCCCTCGGCCTAGCGCGCTCCCTTGTCAGGGCGCGCCGAAGATGTCGGCATGGCCGACGACCATCCGCTCGGCCCGCGCGCTGATGCGCAGCCAGGCGGCAAGCTCCCCCGCCAGCTCGGGCGCCGCCTCGCCGGCGGCGGCGGCGAACCCCGCCGTCGTCGCGCGGATCAGCCGGGCGT
>JAEZMI010000338.1 GCA_023414975.1 Pseudomonadota bacterium
CGGCCGCTTCCTCGCCGTGCAGGAACCCGCCGACACGCAGGTCGCCGACATCGGCCGGGACGAGGCGGATGACGATGGCGATGGCGGGGGGCGGGGCATCACGCTCTATGAGAGCATCTGGGAGACCGCGCTGCGCCACGAGGTGCCGCGCCCCGTCATCGAAAGCATGATCCGCGTCTATTCCTTCGACGTGGATTTCCAGCGCCGCGTGCGCGCTGGCGATTCGCTCGAAGTGCTTTATGAGCCCGACGAGGCGGGCGGCGCCGGCGGCGTGCTTTATGCGGGTCTCACCGTCGGCGGCGAGGAGCGGCGCTATTACCGCTACCAGACCACCGATGACGGGCTGATCGACTTCTATGACGACGCCGGCAAGAGCGCGAAGAAGTTCCTGGTCCGCAAGCCGCTCTCCGGCGGCATACTGCGCTCCGGCTTCGGCATGCGCCGCCACCCGATCCTCGGCTATAGCCGCCTGCATTCGGGCGTCGACTGGTCCGACCGGGTGGGCACGCCGATCTACGCCGCCGGCAACGGCGTCATCAAGAAGGCCGCCTGGACCTCCGGCTATGGCCGGCGCATCGAGATCCAGCACGCCAACGGCTATGTGACGACCTATTCGCACCAGTCCGGCTTCGCCAAGGGCATGCGCGAGGGGCTGCGCGTGCGCCAGGGCCAGCTCATCGGCTATATCGGCTCGTCCGGCCTCTCCACCGGCGCGCATCTGCATTACGAGGTGCTGGTGAACGGCCGCTTCGTCGATCCCATGCGCATCCGCCTGCCGCGCGGCCGCGCGCTGGACGGCCGGATGCTGGCGAATTTCGAGGATGAGCGCGAGCGCATCGACGCGCTGCTCAACCACAACGCCCTGCCCAAGGTTGCCTCCGGCAGCACGGCGAGCCTCGACGATTCCAACTGAGGCGGGTCTTTACGGATGCTCGACGGCCCCCATCTCGCCCCCCGCTCCGGCCGTCCGGCGACCGCGCTCGTCGTGCTGCTGCACGGCTATGGCGCGGATGGCCGCGACCTCATCGACCTCGGCCAGATCTGGTCGCAGCTCCTGCCGGACGCCGCCTTCGTCTCCCCGCACGCGCCGGAGCCGCTCGCCATCGCCCCGGTCGGCCGGCAATGGTTCGGCTATGTCGAGCGCAACGATGCCGAACGCTGGGCCGGGGTGCAGAGCGCCCATGGCGCGCTCGACGCCTTTCTCGATGCCGAACTTCTCCGCCTCGGCCTCGGCGGCGACCGGCTCGCCCTCGTCGGCTTCAGCCAGGGCACGATGATGGCGCTGCACACCGGCCTGCGCCGCAAGGTCGCGCCCGCCGGCATCGTCGGCTTTTCCGGCATCCATGTTCTGCCGACCGAACGCGGGCTCGACGCCTTCGACGCCGGGATCACCGCCCGCCCGCCGGTCCTTCTGGTGCATGGCGAGCGCGACGACATCATCGCCCCGGCCTATCTCGCCCGCGCGGTGGAAAGCCTGTCGGCGCGCGGCATAAAGGTGCGCTCGCACCTCGCCCCCGGCCTCGCCCACGGCATCGATCCGGTCGGCCTGCGCCTGGCGGGGGCCTTCCTCGCCGAGGTGCTGAAGGGCTGACGCCTGAAAGGACGTCCGCGCAGGTCGCGCCCGCCATTCCCCGCTTCACAAGATTGACACGCTAAATATAGACTATCGCCGTGCGTCGGACGGCGCCCCGAGTCGCCGAGCTGGCGCCCTTTGCAGGGAGCGAGTGTTGACGGCGACATTGTCTCCGGGTGCCTGGCCTGCCCTAGTGCTCAACGCCGATTATCGGCCTCTGAGCTATTACCCCCTCTCGGTCTGGTCCTGGCAGGACGCGATCAAGGCGGTGTTCCTCGACCGGGTGAACATCGTCGAATATTACGAGCGCCAGGTCTCCAGCGCGACCTTCCAGATGCGGCTGCCCAGCGTCGTCTCGCTGAAATCCTTCATCCGCCCGGCGCGCCAGCCCGCCTTCACCCGCTTCAACGTCTTCCTGCGCGACCGCTTCACCTGCCAGTACTGCGACTCGCGCGACGACCTCACCTTCGACCATGTGATTCCCCGCTCGCGCGGCGGGCAGACCACCTGGGAAAACGTCGTCGCCGCCTGCTCACCCTGCAATCTGCGCAAGGGCAGCCGCATGCCGGTGGAAGCCGGCATGATTCCGCGCCAGCGCCCCTTCCAGCCCTCGGTGTTCGACCTGCACCAGAACGGCCGGCACTTCCCGCCGAACTATCTGCACGACAGCTGGATGGACTATCTCTACTGGGACACCGAGCTGGACCCGTAGGCCCCGCGCCAGCGTGCCGTCCCCGCGCGTCGCGGTCTCATCGCCGCGCGGAAAGCTCGGCGCGGAACTTCAGCGTGGATCCTCAGCGAGCCATGGCCCCGCGCAGCGCCACCAGCGTCAGCGCCATGGCGATGAAGGCGTTGTAGCCGGCGAGCGACAGCCCGAAGAGCCGCCACGGCGCCTCGTCGCAGCGTGCCACGCGCGCGCCCTGCAAACTGTCCAGCATATTGCCGGTGGAGAGCGCGGGGCCGGCGCCGGAGCAGGCGGTCGGTCCCTGCCAGAAGCCCCATTCGACGCCGGCGTGATAGATGGCGAGGCACGCCGCCAGCGCCATCAGCATGGCGGTGAGCGACAGCGCCATGCGCGCATGATTGCCCTTGCCGGCGGCCGCCAGCCCCACCGCCAGCAGCGCCAACGGCACCCCGGCATAATAGGGCAGCCGCTGTTCGAGGCAGAGCGGGCACGGCGCGAGCCCGACCACGAGCTGGAAATACCACGCCCCCGCCAGCGTGCCCGCCGCCGCGACCGCGACGATGAGCCCGGCGGCGATCTGCGTCGCGCGTTGCGCGGCCGGCGTGGAAAGGCTGGCGGAGGGGCTGGCGGTCATTTGGGGGACGGTCCCTGCTGTCTGGTCCGGTACAACGAAAGCGCGATCCGATCGGGCTGATTCAATTTGATCGGTGAATCGCCCTCTCACCGCATGATAGAGGAGGCGCGATCCGATCCGCCTGGGTGCAGGCGGACCAGCGCATGGTCTAACCACCCGGCGCGCCGGCGCAAGTCACGACTGGGCGCGCGGCGCGTCGAACCTTGCCGCAAAGGGCCGATGCTTCGCGCGTCTTCCCCTGGGCCCCGGATCGGCGCTGCACGTGCGTGCAGCTTGTCCGGGGAACATCGTGTCCCTTGCGTGTCCCGGACCAGCGGCGGCGAAGCCGCGGCGCCGCGCCGGGACCCAGCGCAGGACTCCGCCGCAAGAGACTCCGCCGCAGGCGACAACCCACTTCGGGCCATCCCGGCGGCGCCCCGGCCCCCCACACGGCGCAGCGGCGGAGCGCGCCGCTCACCCGCGCGAGAACCGCAGGGCGCGGGCCATGGCCGTGGGCAGAACCGAGGCGTGGTCCTCGCCGGCGAGCAGGGTAAAGGCGATTTCGGCGGGCGGCCCCAGCTCCCGCGCGGCGCGGGCGGCGAAGGTCCGGGCGCGCGTGACCATGCCGCGCGCCGCGCGGCGCGTCGCCATCTCCGCGCTGAGCGGGCCGCCCTGCTGCCAGGGCGCCATCGCCTCTTCCCATTCGCCGACCAGCAGGGCGAGCCGCAGCGCCCGCCCGCGGGCCATGGAGAGCCCGTCCAGCAGCCGGGGTTCATCCCACCAGATGGACGGGCTGACCGCCACATAGCTGGAGAAGGCGGTGCTGTCGCGCAGCGCCACGTCGAGCGTGAACCAGCCCCCGAGCGAGTGGCCGAACAGCGTCTGCCGGCGCGGGTCGAGCGGCAGGTCGGCGGCAAGACGGGGCTTCAGCACCCCCTCGATGAAGGCGAGGAAGGCGTCCCTTCCGCCGGTCGGGCGGGCCGGCACGCCGCCCGCCCGCATCTCCGCGCCGGGGCCGGCGGTATAGTCGACGGTGCGGCGCGCGCGCTCATCCTCCCCGTCCGGATAGCCGATGCCCACCAGCACCGCCTCGTCGATGCCGGTCGCCTGCGGGCGCCCCGCGCCCCGGCGCAGGACCTCGGCGAAGGTGGCGAAGGCGGCATTGGCGTCGAGCATAATGACGAGCGGAAAGCCCGCCGCCGGCGCCGGCCCGCGCGGGCGGGTCCGGAAGATGCGATAGGGCGCCCCTCCGCCGCCTCCTCGGCCGCCTCCTCCGCCGCCGGAGGCGAGATCGAACCATTCGGCATCCGGCACGGTCACGGCAGGCATGGGCGCTCCCCGCGGCGCTCGGGGAGTCCCGAAACGCGTCATCCGCTTGCATCTAGCCGATGAGGCGGCCGGCGCAAGGGCTTCCTGCGCGGCGGCCGCGGCCTGACGCAGCGGCGGCTGAAGAATGAAACGATTCTAAGAAATTCCCTCGACCGTGCAAATGCTTGACCCCTTCCACCCGCTCATGCAGAACCCCTCCCACTGGCCCCGCGGAAATGGCCCGCATGAGCGATTGACCTGACATGAGCGTTTGACCTGACATGAGCGACCCGCGCCGATGAGCGAGAGCCCGCCCCCCGCCGTGCCGCGCGTCCCGGCCGACATGGCCCCGCACGCGGCCGAACTCGCCGCCTATGCGCGGCTGGTGCGCCGGCGGCTCGCCATCGTCGCCGGGCTCGGCGCGCTGATGCTGGGCGCGCTGCTGTTCGACATCGCCACCGGCCCGTCGCGCCTGCCGCTCGCCGATGTCGTCGCCGGCCTGCTCGACCCCGCCTCGCTGGACGGGCCGGCGCGCGTCATCATCTGGCAGGTGCGTCTGCCCTATGCGCTCATGGCGGTGGTGGTGGGCGCGGCGCTGGCGCTCGCCGGGGCGGAGATGCAGACCATCCTCAACAACCCGCTGGCGAGCCCCTTCACGCTCGGCGTCTCCTCCGCCGCCTCCTTCGGCGCGGCGCTGGCGCTGGTGCTCGGGGTGAGCGTGCCGCTGCTGCCGGGCGAGTGGAACCTGCCGCTCTTCGCCTTCGTCTTCGCCTTCGGGTCGGTGCTGCTGCTGCAGGTGCTCGCGGGGCTGCGCGGCACGGGGGTGGAGACGCTGGTGCTGTTCGGCATCGCGCTGGTCTTCACCTTCAACGCGCTGGTGGCGCTGGTCCAGTTCGTCGCCTCGCAGGAGGCGCTGCAGCAGCTCGTCTTCTGGAGCATGGGCAGCCTGTCGCGCGCGACCTGGGGCAAGCTCGGCCTGCTCACACTGGTCTCACTGTTCACCACACCGTACTCGCTGGCCGCCGCCTGGCGCATGACCGCGCTGCGCCTCGGCGAAGACCGGGCGCGCTCTTTCGGTATATCCGTCAAGCGCTTACGCTTCTTCTCGCTCCTGCGCGTCAGCCTCTTGGCGGCGACCGCCGTCGCCTTTGTCGGCACCATCGGCTTCATCGGCCTGGTCGCCCCCCACATCGCCCGCATCCTGGTCGGCGAGGATCACAGATTCTTCTTGCCGGCCAGTATGTTAGCGGGAGCGACGGTGATGTCGCTGTCCTCCGTCGCCTCCAAGACCTTGGTGCCCGGCGCGCTGTTGCCGGTCGGCGTCGTCACGGCCCTGATCGGCGTGCCTTTCTTCATGGCCCTCATCTTCACCCAGCGGGAGCGGGTGTGATGGTGGCGCTGCATGTGGAGGGGCTCTCTATCGGCTATGGGCGACGTCAGGTTATTGATAAGCTTGATATTTCCGCCATAGAAGGGGGGCGGGTCACCGCGCTGATCGGCCCTAATGCGGCGGGTAAGACGACACTGTTGCGGGGGTTGGCCGGGCTGGTCAAGACAAGGGGGACGGTCCGGCTCGATGAGATCGAACTGACAGCGCTGTCCATCGCACGCCATGCGCAACATGTGACCTACATGCCGCAAGCCCTGCCGCAGCGCGTGGCCCTCACGGTGCTGGAATCCACGCTCAGCGCCCTGATGTCCTCAAAAGGGGGGACGCCACCTGCCGCGACGGCCCGCCTGAAGGCGATGGAAACCCTTGATCGGCTTGGCATATCCGGCCTCGCCATGCGCGGGCTCGACGAACTCTCCGGCGGCCAGCGCCAGCTCGCCAGCCTCGCCCAGTCCATCGTGCGGGAGCCGCGTGTGCTGCTGCTGGACGAGCCGACCAGTGCGCTCGACATCCATCACCAGCTGCGGGTGATGCAGCTCGTGGAAGAGCTCGCGCGCGAGCGGGGGATCATCGTCATCATCGTGCTCCACGACATCGCCCAGGCGGCGCGCTATGCGCAGCGGATTATCCTTCTGGAACAAGGCGCTATCGCCGCCGACGGCACACCGGCGCAGGCGATCACGCCGCAGACGCTGGCGCGCGTCTACAAGGTCGAGGCGCGGGTGGAGCCCTGTTCGCGCGGCTTCCTGCAGGTCATTGTCGACCGGGCGATTTAGCTTTGATAACAATGACTTAACCACGTAACGTGGCGCCGCCATCGACATAGAGATCGGCCATGGTGATGTGGCTGGCGCGGTCGGAGAGCAGGAACACCACCGCCTCCGCGACCTCATCGGGCGTCGCCAGCTTGCCCAGTGGAATGCCCGCCTTGAAGGTCTCCGGCGTGCCGGCGATGACGCGGGCGGCGCCGTCCTCATCCGCCCACATGCCCGTCTGCATGGGCGTCAGAGTCGATCCCGGAGCGACAATATTGCAGCGAATTCCGTGACTTGCGAGCTCCAGCCCGAGGCAGCGGGTGAACATGGTGGCGGCGGCTTTGGAGGCGGCGTAGGCGGCCATGGCGTGGCGGGGAACGCCGGCGGCGTTCGAGGACACGGTCACGATCGCCCCGCGCCGGCGCGCCTTCATGCCCTTCGCGACCTCGCGGCTGACGCGAAAAACCCCGCCGGCATTGATACTTAGCACCCTCTCCCACTCCGCGTCGGTCAACGCCGTCACCTCCGTGTTGGAGAGCACGCCGGCGACGTTGGCGAGGAGGTCTATCGGTGCAATGTGGTGGACGATCAGGCCAATGAGTGCAGCCACATCGAGGCCGGAGGCGACGTCGAGCCGGAACGGCGTCACCGCGTCGCCGAACGCGCAGGCGAGCGCCTTCACCCCCTCCTCGTCAATATCGGTGGCGACGACGCGGGCGCCCTCCTCCACCAGCAGACGCACCACCGCCGCCCCGATGCCCCCGGCGGCGCCGGTAACGAGGGCGAGCTTGCCGTTCAGACCGCTGTCGCGCATGCCGATTCCTTCGTGTCGTGCGCCGCCAGAAGGCGGGCGAGCGCGGGGGCGATGAGCGCGGTCGCCGCCGGCCCGGTGAGATGGGCGTGCAGCGCGGGCACCTCGATCACCGCGACCTCGCGGGCATAAGCCCGCCACTGGTCCGGGGAGAGGTCGCGGCCCTGATGGTCGAGCCCGGCGCGGACATGCGTGATCGCGCCGTCATAGCGGCGGTGATGATGGCCGCGCACCAGACGGTTATTGCCGGCGACCACCCGCACCACGCCATCGAGCGCGGCATCGGGCAGGCGTGCGAGGGGGCTGTCGGAGGCGCGCAGGAAGGCGAGCACCGAGGCCCGGTCGAGCGCCAGCGCGGGCAGCCGGTCCGGATCGTGGCCGGCAATGGCGAGGAGCGCCTTGAGCGCGCCGTCCTCTCCGGGGTCCGGCTCGCCGCGCCAGGCATCGGCGGGGTAGGAATCGAGCAGCGCAACCAGCCCCACCGCGCATCCAAGCTCGCGCAGCCGCACCGCCATGGCCTGCGCGATGATGCCGCCGACCGACCAGCCGAGCAGGTGATAGGGCCCCTGTGGGCGCACGGCGCGGATGCGGGCGACATAATCGGCGGCCAGCGCCTCAAGGCTCGCCGGCACCGCGCCGTCCGGCGCCAGCGCGGGCGCCTGAAGCCCGTAGACCGTGCGGCGTGGCTCCAGCGTGCGGGCGAGGCGGCCATAGCACCAGGAAATGCCGCCGGCCGGGTGGATGGCGAAGAGCGGCGGCAGGGCGGGATCGCCCGCCGCCAGCGTGATCAGCGGGTCGAGCCCGGCATTCCCGGCCCCAGCATTCCCCGCCCCAGCATGCCCGGCCCCGGCATCTCCGGCCCCGGCATCCCCTTCCCCGTCCTGCCCTTCTGCGTCGATGAGCCGGGCGAAGCCTTCCACCGTGGGCTGGGCGAAGAGCGCGCCGAGGCCGGGATCGCGCCCGAACGCCTCCCGCACCCTGAGCAGCAGGGCGACGGCGGCCAGCGAATCCCCGCCCAGCGTGAAGAAATCGTCCTCGGCGGCGATGGGCGTCGCGAGGCCGAGCTGTTCCGCGAAGAGGGCGGCGAGCCGCCGCTCGGTCGGGCTTTCCGGGGCCCGCTCGCCGGTGCCGGCGAAATCGGGCGCGGGCAGCGCGGCGCGGTCGAGCTTGCCATTGGCGTTCACCGGCAGCGCGTCGAGCACGACGAAGGCGGCGGGCACCATGTAATCGGGCACGCGGGCGGCGACGCGCGCCCTCAGCAGGCCGGGATCGGCGCCGGGCTCGGGCACGACATAGGCGACGATGCGCATCGTGCCGCGATCCTCGCGCGCGACAATGCCGGCCTGCCGGACGAGGCCAGAGGCCATCACCGCCGCCTCGATCTCTCCGAGCTCGATGCGCAGGCCGCGAATCTTGATCTGATGGTCCGTGCGGCCGAGATAGACCACGGCGCCGTCCGGGCGCAGGAGGGCGAGGTCGCCCGTCGCGTAAATGCGCTCGCCCGCCCGGTGCGGGTCGGGGATGAAGCGCTCGGCGGTCAGGTCCGGCCGGCCGAGATAGCCGCGCGCGAGCTGCACACCGCCGAGATAGAGATGGCCGGCGACGCCGGGCGGTTGCGGCCGGCCCTGCTCGTCCAGCACGTAAAGCCGCGTGTTCCAGACCGGAAAGCCGATGGGCACGGGGAGCGAGCGGTCATCCCGCGCGGCGGGCCAGTAGCTCACATCCACCGCGGCTTCCGTCGGCCCGTAGAGATTATGCAGCTCGGCCTTGAGGGTGCGGTGGAAGCGGTCGCGCAGATCGGCCGGCAGTTCCTCGCCGGAACAGAACACGCGGGCAAGGCTCAGCCCCTGCGCGCTCGGCTCGGCGAGGAAGGCCGCGAGCATGGAGGGCACGAAATGCGCGGTGGTGATCGCCTCGGTGCGAATGAGGCGGGCGAGCGCCACGGGATCGCGATGCGCCTCGGGCGGGGCGACGACCAGCGTGCAGCCGGTGAGGAAGGGCAGGAAGAACTCCCACACCGACACATCGAAGGTCGCGGGGGTCTTCTGCAGGATGATGTCGGCGGGCGTGAAAGCGTAATGCCGCCGCATCCATTCGAGCCGGTTGACGATGGCGCGGTGCTCGATGACGACGCCCTTGGGCTCGCCGGTCGAGCCGGAGGTGTAGATCACATAGGCCGCGCTACCGGGCTGGGGGCCGGCGAGAGGGCTATTACCGGCCGTCATGGGCCACGCGGCCGGGCTGAACACCGGCACGCCGGCAAAGCGCGGGGCGTCGCCCTCCCCCGCGAGCACCAGCTTCGGCGCGGCGGAGGCGAGGATGCGGGCGAGCCGCGCCTCCGGCTGGGCGAGATCGACCGGCAGATAGGCGGCGCCGGCCCGGATGACGGCGAGAAGGGCGATCACCAGCTCCAGCGAGCGCGGCAGCGCCACCACGACGATGTCCTCACGCCCGATGCCGCGGGCGGCGAGCGCCTCGGCCAGCGCCCGCGAGCGGGCGTCGAGCGTCGCATAATCCAGCGTCTGCCCTTCGAACCGCAGCGCCGGGGCAGCGGGCGTCTCCCGCATCCGCGCCTCGATCAGCGCGGCGAGCGTGGTGTCGGGCACGGCGTGATGGGTGGCGTTGAGCGTCACCAGCGCCCAATGGGCTTCCTCGGGCGTGGCCGTCGGCACGGTGTCGAGCGCGTCCGCGTCGCTGGCGGCGGCGATGAACCGGGCGAGGCGCCTCGCATGGGCCTCGACGCCCTGCGCGTCGTAAAGCGCCGGGTTCGCGTCGACTTCGAGGCGCAGCCCGTCCTTGCCGTGCAGGCGGAACGTGAAGGTGATGTCCTCCACCGGCCCGGTGCTCAACACCTCCAGACGGCTCTCCAGCCCGGCGAAGCGCGGCGTCTCGTCGAAGGGCAGAAGGTTGATCAGCGGACCGTGCAGGCGGCGCTGGCCGCCGATGAGCTTGAGGTCGCGGCGCAACTGCTCGCTGCGGTAGCGCCCATGCCGTCGGGCATGGGTGAGGCTTTTCGCGACGCCGGCCAGATAGTCCGGCAGGCAGGCGCCGGCGGGGGCCGGAACGCGCAGCGGCAGCACATTCATCAGCATGGCCGGCACGCGGGCCGCGGCGCTGCCCATGCGCGCCATGAAGGGCACGCCGACCACCACTTCGGGCGTCGCGGTGTGACGCTGGACATAGGCGCCGGCGAGCGCGGTGACGACATCCGGCCACGGCACGTTGACCCGCTCGCCCAGCGCGCGCAGCCGGGCGAAGGCCGCGCGGTCGATCTCCACCGCGCGGCGATGGAAGGTGAAGGCGCTCTGCGGCGTGCCCGGCGCGAGGCTCGTCACCTCCGGCCGATCCGCGAACAGGGCCCGCCAATAGGCGCCGTCGCCCGCGCGCTTTTCCGAGGCGCGGTAGGCGGCGCCCTCCTCCAGCGCCACGCGCACGGAAGGCGGAGGAGTGCCCGAAGGGCCCCCGGCCCGGGCGTTGTAAAGCTCCGCCACGCGCTGGGTGAGCAGGATCATGCCATAGCCGTCTATGGCGAGGTGATGGACGCGCTGCTGCCAGATGTGCCGGACGGGGCCGAGCACGAAGAGCCGCTCGGCGGCGAGGCGATCGCGCACCGGGTCGACCGGGGTCGCCATGTCGCGGGCGATATCGGCCTGCGCCGCGGCGAACGGGTCGGCCTCGTGGGAGAGGTCGATCACCTCCAGCACCGGGCGGCGGGCGGGGTCGATCCTCTGGCGGGGGCCGGCGGGGTCGTCGATCAGCGCCAGAGCGAGCGCGTCCGCCTCCGCCACCGCCTGCGCCAGCGCGGCCTCGAAGGCCGGGCGGTCGAGCGGGCCGGCGAGTTCGATGTACTGGCCGGTGTTGAACAGCGGATTGGCCGGGTCGAGACGCTGCGCGTACCACAGCCCCGCCTGCGCCTCCGCGAGCGGGAAGGTCTCGCCCTCGGTGCTCATGCTCAGGCCCGCGCGGCCTGTTTGGCGCTGACGAGCGCCCACCAGCCGTTCAGCGTCGGCGTCTGCGCGAAATCGGCGAACTCCAGTTCCGGCCCGCCCTCGCTCCATTTCAGCACGAGATTCATGGCGCGCATGGAATCGAGGCCGAGATCCATCAGGCTGTCGTCGCCGCCGATCGCCTCGGGGTCCTCATGCAGCATGCGAGCGATGTCGGCGCGCATCTGCTCGCGGGTGAGCGGGGCGGCGGGGGCGACAATGCGGGTGATATCGCCGGGGCTGATGGCCATTACAGAATCTCCAGAACATCCGCGCTCATCAGCGGCACGGCGCACACATCCGCCGCATAGGCGAGGGCGAGGTCGTGCTTGGCGCGGGAGAAATCGGCCAGCGCATCGGCCACCAGAAACGGCTCGATGTCGCGCATGAAGGCGTCGGCGGCGGTGAGCGTGCAGCCGATATGGGCGTAGACGCCGCAGATGACGAGCTGGTCGCGGCCGCGCGCGCGCATCATCGTTTCGAGGTTCGCGCGCTGGAAGGCGCTGTAGCGGTGCTTCACCAGCGTGAAGTCGCCGGGCTGGGGCGTCAGCGCGGGATGGATGGGCTGGTGCTCGGGCGCCCCGCTCATGCCGGGCCCCCAGAGATCGGCCTGAAGGCCGCGGTCGCGCCGGTCCTGATCGCCTTCCTGCGCGGTGTAGAACACCGGAACGCCGGCCTTGCGCGCGGCCTGCGCCAGCGCGGCGATGTGGGCGATCACCGGCGCGAGGGGCGCGGCGTCGGGGGCGAAGACGCGCAGGAAGTAGTTCTGCATGTCGTGGATCAGCAGCGCCGCGCGGTGCCGCTCCAGCCGCCACGGCCCGCGCGGGGTGGGCAGATCCTCGCGGCGCGGCAGGTCATAGGGCGCGATGGCGGGAAGACCGGGTTTCGCGCTCATCGGGCGGCCTCCTGTTCGAGGAAGCGGCGGCGGAGATTCGCGCGCAGCTCCTTGCGCGAGACCTTGCCGACCGCCGTGGTCTCGAAAGCGTCGATGAAGACGATCTGGTCCGGCACCTTGAAGTCGGCGAGGCCACGCTGGCGCATCCAGGCCTTCAGCGCGGCGGCCTTCGGCTTCTCGCCGGACGCGATGATGAAGGCGCAGGAGCGCTCGCCGAGGAACTCATCCGGCAGCGAGACCACCGCCGCGTCGAACACGCCGGGGTGGCCGAGCAGATGGTCCTCGATCTCCTCGGCGGAGATCTTCTCGCCGGCGCGGTTGATGTGGTCGCTGGCGCGCCCCTGCACGACGAGATAGCCCTCGGGCGTGCGCCTCACCACGTCGCCGGTGCGGTAATAGCCGTCCGGCGTGAAGGCGCGGGCATTGGCGCCGTCATTATTGTGGTAGGCGCGGATCGTGTAGGGCCCGCGCGTGAGCAGATGGCCGGCCTCGCCCTCGGGCACCGGGTGGCCCTCGTCGTCGAGGATCAGCACCTCGTCGGCGTCGCTGATCGGGCGGCCCTGCGTCCCGGTGATGATGTCGTCGGGGTCGTCGAGGCGGGTGTAGTTCACCAGCCCCTCGGCCATGCCGAACACCTGCTGCAGCGTGCAGCCGAGCACCGGGCGCACGCGGCGGGCGGATTCGGGCAGGAACTTCGCGCCGCCGACCTGCAGCACCTCAAGCGAGGACAGATCATGCGCGGTCCCCGGCGCCGCCTGCAGCCAGAGCAGCGCGAGCGGCGGCACGAGGCCGGTGATGGTCACGCGCTCGCGGGCGATTAGCGGGAAGGCGACTTCCGGGCTCGGCGAGGGCGCGAGCACGACCCGCGATCCCGCATAGAGCGCGCCGAACACGCCGGGCGAGCTCATGGGGAAGTTGTGCGCGACGGGAAGCGCGGCGAGATAGACGCTGCCCGGCGTCAGGCCGCAGATCTCGGCGCTCGCGCGGAACGAGTAGATGTAGTCGTCATGGGTGCGCGGGATGAGCTTGGAGAGGCCCGTCGACCCGCCGGAAATCTGCAGGAACGCCACCTCCGAGGGGTCGGCATCCTCCGGCAACGCGACGGCCGCGCCCTCGGGCAAGCTGTCGAGCGAGGCGAACTCACCGCCCTCGCCGACCACCACGACATGCTCCACCGCCGGCACCTCGGCGACGACCTGCGCGGCCAGCGCGCGGTAGTCGAAGCCGTCATGGCTGGCGGCGACGATGTAGCCGCGCGCCTCGCCCGTGCGGGCGAAATGGGCGATCTCGACATGGCGGTGGGCCGGCAGCGCATAGACCGGGACCAGCCGGGCGCGGAACAGGCCGAACACCACCGAGAGGAATTCCGGGATGTTGGGAAGCTGCACCACCACCCGGTCGCCGGGCGCGAGACCGAGCGCGAGCAGGCCGCGGGCGATGCGCTCGGCCCGCACTTCCAGCTCGGCAAAGGTCCAGCGCGCGTCCCCGCCCACCACGGCGATACGGTCGGGCATCTCCCGCGCGCGCTGGCGCAGGAAGGAGGTGAAGGTTTCCCCGCGCCAATAGCCGGCGGCGCGGTAGCGCGCGGCGAATTCCGGCGGCCAGACCTGTCGAAGCGGGATCACGCGCACCTCTCCCAACGCCCTTACGCGCCCGCCTCAAGCGGGCGCCCGTCCTCATCGATGCCGAAGGCCTGCAACAGCGCGGCGAATTTGGCGGAGGTCTCCTCGCCCTCGGCAACGGGATCGGAGCCCGGCACGATGCCCGCGCCGGCATAGAGCCGGGCCTCGCCGCCGGCGATGCGGGCGCAGCGTATGGCGACATGCCAGGCGCCGTCGCCGGCCGCGTCGCACCAGCCGACCGCGCCGGCATAAAAGCCCCGGTCGTACCCTTCGAGCCCCGGAATCGCCCGCGCCGCGACGGCGCGCGGGGCGCCGCACACCGCAGGCGTCGGGTGCAGCAGGGCGGCGAGTTCGAGACTGGACATGGAGGGATCGCGCAGCCGCCCGACGATCCGCGTGCCGAGATGCCACATGGTGGCGGTAGAGATGACGCGCGTGCCCTCCGGCGTGCCGAGGTCGAGGCAATGGGGGGCGAGCTGATCGAGAATGGCCTCGACGACGGCGCGGTGCTCGCGCCCGTCCTTCTCCGAGACGGTCAGAGCCTCCGCCGCCCGGCGGTCCGCCGCCGGATCGGCATGCCGGCGGGCGGAACCGGCCAGCGGATGGGAGAGCACGGACGCACCGCTCTTGGAAACCAGCAGTTCCGGCGTCGCGCCGATGAAGACGCCGCCCTCCGGCGTTCCCGCGAGCGGGATGCAGAAGGTCGTGACACTCGTATCGCGGGCGAGGGCCTGGAGCAGCGCCTGCGCGTCGATCGGCCGGTCCGCCGCGAGGCGCAGGCTGCGCGACAGCACGATCTTGCGCAGAGCCTGCGGATCGCGCCCGCTATCACTCCGCGCCATGGCCGCAAGGGCGGCGGCCACCGCGGCGCGATAGGCCGGCAGAGTCGGTTCCGCCATCACCCGCCAGCGCGACACGGGCGCCAGAACGGGCGCGGCCGGCCGCACCACCGCCGAACTGGAACTCCCCGGCCCCGCATCTGCGGACCCGGTAGTGGCGGAACCGGGACTCGGCTGGCGCGGCAGCAGCGCGGCGAGATCCGCCCGTCCGGCCTGCCGCGCGAACGCCGCCGGCTGCACCAGATGCGCCGGCGCGTCGATGTCATAGGGCAACGCGCCGACCAGCACGCGCGGTCCTTCCGGCCGGGCGGCGAAATAGGCCCGCACCCGCGCCTCCAGCGGCGCGGGGCCCACCTCCAGCTGCCCGAGGCAGCCTTGCCCGATCAGCGTCTCCTCCGGCCCGGCCAGCACGAAGGGCAGGACAGGCTGGGGCGGGACAGGAACGGGCTGGACCGCCCGATGGGCGGCCGATGCCGCGCGCTCGGGCCGCGCGGCATCGCTGTGACGGGGAGCATTCATCGGCAGGCCCATGGACGGTCCATCCCGGCTCAACAGGCGCCGCTCAGGGCTTGATGAGGGTGACGGTGTCGCCGAAGGGATCGACCATCGGCACCGGGCGGGCCCGCTCGGCGGGCGGGGCGCCGGCGGGGGCGCTCGCGGGAGCACCGGCGGGCGCGCTCGCGGGGGTGACGGCCGCGGTCTGGCCC
>JAEZMI010000359.1 GCA_023414975.1 Pseudomonadota bacterium
TCCCGCGCGAGCGGGACGCCCGCGACCGCGAAATCCGCCGAGCCGGACGCGAAGGCCAAGGTCTGGGACGGTGTTACGTCACCGAAAGCGTGCTGCCAGCCGAGCCCGGCCGACAGCACCACCGGCGGCTTTCCGCCTCCGGGCACGAACCGGACGGAGCCGCGCAGCCCCAGCACGGAGTCCACCGTCTCGAAGGTCGCCGCCTCGCCCGTGAGCGCCGCCGAGCCACCGCTTTCGGTGAAGCCGTCCGTCGAAAGCCGCTGCCAGGCGAGGGCGGCAAACGGCTCCACCGTCACCTCGCGCCCGCCGAGCCGATACGCCACGAGGTAGCCGATCTCGCCGAACAACTGGCCGGTCCAAGCGCCATAATCCGCGTCGAGCGATTGGCTGCCCGCCGGCAGGCTCGCGGTCCGGCTCATCGCCATGTCGTGCCACGCATAGGCCGCGCCGACATTCGCCGACCATTCGCCCGGACCTTCCGTCTCCAAACGGCGGCCGGCATAAAGCCCGATGTCGTAAGTATCGGCACTGCCGGACGAGGCGACACCGTCATCGTCGAAGCTTGCGCGTGCGTAGCCGACCGCCAGACCGGTCCGCCAGCCGGCGAGATCGCCATCGACGCCGCCGATGAAGCCGCTGACCGTGCCGTCGACACCCGAAATCTCGGCCGAGCCGTCATAGCGGCTCCAGCCGGCATAAGCCTCGGCCCAGAAGGTCATGCCCTCCAGCGTCGCAAGGTCCGGGCCCGGAGCCGCCTCGCGCCCGCCCACATCGCCCCCACCCGCCTCGGCCTGCCGCAGGCGCCGCTGGATGGCGCCGCGCACATAGCTTGCCTCATCGAGCAGCACGCTCTGCGCGGAGGCATAGGCCTCGCCGGACAGCGTCTCCATGACGCCGGCAACCGCGCTGCCCGGCAATGTGACGAGCTGCGCGGCGAGGGCATCGGAGGTCGGGAGGGTATCGGCGGCCGCCGCCACGGCTCGCTGGTTGGGAGTCTGCGCCAGCGCAGCGAAGGGTACCGCGCTGCGCGCGAGATCGAACGTCACGGTGCCCCCCGCCGAGGAGACATCCGCCGCCAGGAAGGGCAGAACCGAGTTGCTCGTGCCGAAAAGCGCCGTCACCGACGCGCCGGGCGTAAAGCTGCCGGTGGTGCCCCCGGCGGCCTGCAGCAGGGTGTACCGCGCGCCGAGGATCGGGGCGAAGCTCGGGTCGGGCAGCACCTCCAGCACCGCGCCGGCGATCGTCGCGGTGCCTCCCACCGCGATCAGGTCGCTCACGCCGGGTGCGCCGATTTCGGCGAGGTAGGTGGAGCCGGGAGCGAGGACAAGATCGCCTGTCACCGTCATCGTGCCGATAGAGTTGCCAGGCGCCACAACGCCGCCGGCCATTACCGTGAGTTCACGGACCTTGCCGCTGCCCGATACGCGCCCATTGCTCAGCATCCAGCCGTCGATGGTCCCGTTATTGACGACGGCGCCGCTGCTGGCGACATCGCCGGCGATCAGGCCGCCATTCTGCAGCGTGCCATAGTTGAGCACGCCGCCGATCAGCGTGCCGTCATTGGCGAAAAGTCCGTCCGGCGACACGGCGACGCCGGCCACCATGTTGCCCGTGTTGGTCGCCGTACCTTCCGTCAGAAGGATGCCGACGAAATTTCCGCTATTGGTGAAACGGGCTCCCGCCGCCACGTCGACATCCCCGGCCAGCGCGCCGGTCACGACGAGCGTACCGGCCTCGACCGTCGTGCCGCCCTCATGAGTGGCGGCTCCCGCCAGTACGACGACGCCGCCTCCGGTGGTGGTAAGCCCGCCCGGACCGCTGATATCCCCGGCGAACACGGCGGTCGTGGCGGTGTTCACGGTGCTGTCGCCGCGCAGATAGACCGGCAGATCCGTGTAGAACTGATTGGCCAGCGACAGGGTGCCAATGGCCGAGATGACCGGTTGCAGGGTCGCGCTCGACGTGGCCGAAGAGCCGTTGAGCTGAAGCCCGATATAGCCGCCCTCGGCGTCGTAGAGATAGTTGAAGGCGTTGAGCGCGTAGATGCCGGTATTGGCGAGCGTCGCCGGCGTCTCGCCGGTCCACCAGACATTCTGCGGCGGGGATATCGCGACGTTGGACGGCGTCACCGAGCTGTGGACCGGGGAAACGGGTCCGCCGGGGGGCGGATCCGGCACATCGAAGCGGTAGCTCACCAGACCGGGCAGTCCGAGCAGATTGACCTGCATCGTCCCCGTGGCGGTCGAGAGGTAGAGTTGCCCCCCGCTCGTCACCTGGCCGGGCAAGGCGGCGGCATCGGTGGTGAGAAGCATGTTGGGAATGCCGATATCCACCACCGCCTGCTGGCTCTGATAGGTCTGTCCCTGAATGACGACGGACCCGGTCATCACCTGCCAGTCCGGCGGCGCGCCGGCGACGGAGGGCGTGCCGGCGGGCACGAGTTGGGCGTAGGCGTAGGGCGAGGAACTGCCCTCATAGCCGGCCGCCGTGTTGCCGGCGGTCAGGCCGAGGGTGATGCCGCGCTCGGAGAGGATGTAGCCCGACCGCATGGTGCCGGCCGTCATGTCCGACAGGTTGAGGAAGGGATTGACGATCTGCAGGTTGTCGCGGGTGCCGGGGCCCGAGGGATCGATGGTCGTCGTGCCATAGCCGGTGCCGTGACCCGTGCGATCGAAGCCGACGCCCATGAAGCCGTCGCCGATCGCCAGCGGCACGTTGGGATTGCAGGCGTTCGGCCAGCTTCCGGGCAGGCAGACCGCTTCCGTGACGATGAGCACCGGGACGGTGGCGGTTGCCGCAGCGCTCGCGCCACCCGCGGCGACCGCGTCGGGGAAGGTCACGTCGAGCGGCGCCCAATAGCCGACATGGGCGATGCCGCTGCTCCAGTAGAAGATGTAGCCGGGCACGCCGGAGGTGACATCGGCAGGAGCGTAACGCTGGTTGATCCAGAAGCCGCGCGAGCCCGTATCGAGCTGCACCGTCAGCAGGTTGCCGGCCACCTCGACATTGACGCGGAGCGCGCCGTCGGACACGCCGGAGCCCGCCGCATAGTTCAAGGTGTAGGACTGGGTATAGTCGTCATAGTTCGACCAGCCCTGCGCGGAGGCCGGCCCGGCCGCACCCGCCACCATCAGCGCCGCCACCATCAGCGCAAGCGCCGACACGCGCCCGGCGAACGCACGGCGCCGCCGCGCGCGCGCATCATCCACCCGATAGGTCAATCCGCAGCCCCCGATAGGTGCCTTGCAACAAGGCCCCCGCACCATGCGGCTCGCACCGCGGAAGCATAGGATACCATCGGACACGCGATGTCACCTGCCGTTGCGCCGCGGCGCATGGCGCCAAGGTGCGGATTGCAGACGGATTCAGGAGATCGGTGAACTCACCGGCCGCGGCGCGTGTGCGAGTGCGGCGACGAGGCGCGCGGCGTCCATGGCGCGGGCCAGGCGGTCGAGGCTCTTCCAGTCCAGCGCGCCGCTCGCCTGCCCGAGATAGACCGCCCAGGCACGGGGCGGCAGCGGACGGCCGCTCATCTCCGCCTCGATCCGCCGCGCGAGCGCCGTGACATCCTCGGCCGGGATCGGGGCCCGGTCCTCGTCGTCCTCGAAACAGTCCGTGCACATGGCGCGCGCTCCCCGGCTCAGCCCGCGAAAGCGAGGAGATCGAGCCCCCGGTCGCGGTCCAGCAGCGCGACGATGCCGCGCGGATCGACATCGACATCGTTGCTCTGCGGCGCCTTGTGGCCGGCCGCCGGCGCGGGGATGAAATGGCCGACGTCGCGCGGCTCCTCGGGGGCGGCGAGGTCGATCACCCGCAACCCGCCGGCAAACCAGCTCGCGAAGACGAGACTGCCCATCTGCCGCTCCTGGAACTGGTGCGCGCCGAAGCGCCCGCCGGCATGGGCATAGGGCGAGGCGCTCTCGGCGACGTGGAAGGTCGAGATCGGCTGCAGCGCCGCGGGTTCGGCGGCGTCCATCACCCACAGAAACGCATGCGGCTGGCCGGGGATATGATCATGCTCCTCGTCGATCATGAGCGCGAGGCTCCGCCCGGCAATGGGCGCGGCGAGGCGGAACAGCGTGTGCGTGGGCTCGGGAAAAGGCGGGTGATAATTGTAGCTGCCCAGCGTGCGCGGACGCGTGATGTCGGAGACGTCGATGGTCCAGGCGCCGGCATACCAGCACGAGGCCCACA
>JAEZMI010000373.1 GCA_023414975.1 Pseudomonadota bacterium
GAAGGCGCGTGTCCCGGCCCAGCGCAGGCGCAGCCGGAGCGCCGAGCCGGGACCCAGCGCCCGACTCTTCGGCAACTCCCAACTCGTCGGCGGCCCCGGATAGCCACCCCACGATGCAGGCGCCGCACCGATGCCGGCGGGCGCACCGACGCCGGCGCGGCGTGGCGAGCATCCCTCATCTCCTCTCACCCGCCACCCCTTGCCGTTGGGCGCGTCCAGCGCCATCTGCGCAGCATTGGTTGCGGTGCCGGACGCGGCGGATGATGTCGGGTGCGCCCCTCGCGCGTGGCGCGCCCGGGAGCGGGCATCCCCGGCGGTACCGTGGTGGCGGAGACGAGACACATGGCCGGACTGAAACTCATCGCGCTGGACGCCGAAGACCTCAACGTCCTCTCGGTCCATATGCAGGACGCGGTCATCACCATCGGCGAGATGACCTACCTGCCGAAGGAGCGCCGCTTCGTCATGCTGGCGAACCGGTTCGACTGGGAAAAGGCCATCCAGGCCGAGGCGATGGCGGACCCCGAGGTGCCCGTCGGCGCGGCGGCGCGGGCGACGCCCTGCGTGCGGCGGCGCTCCGGCCTGCGCGTGGAACGCGTGCTGGCGGCCCGGCTGCGCGGCATCGATCTCAAGAACAAGCAGGCCGTGCTGAACCTCCTCGCCATGAAGTTCGAGGAGACGCAGGCCCCCTCCGGCACGGTGAGCTTCCTGTTCTCCGGCGGCGGCGAGGTGCAGCTCGATGTCGAGTGCATGGAAGCCGGGCTCGAAGACCTCGGCCCCGCCTGGGATGCGGCCGGCACGCCCTGCCACGACGTTGAGTAAGAAGGACGTGGAGTAAGAAGGACGTGGAGTAAGAAGGACGTGGAGTGAGAAGGACGCGGTGTGAGGGATAGGCGCCTGAGGCTCCCGTCGCGCCGCGAAACCGCGCCGCACCGGTTTTCCCGTGCTCTGGCGTCCAGCGCTGCCCACCTCGCGTCCACCGTTGGCGGGCCGGCGGAAACCCCCTTCCAACGGCCCCTCAAGGCGCCCCTCCCAACGCCCCTCGTCGCGACGCCCCCTTGTGTTCCGGCGGTCCGGTTGCGATAGGACGGGCGGCACGCCGGCGCGTCCGCCTCGGCGGGCGCCGCCGCGGGCCGGGCTCGTCGGCCTGAGCCCCGTACCGAATTCCGTCCTGCAGGTTCCGTCATGCCGCTTCGCCTTTCCACCGCCGCCCCGGATTTCGCCGCGCGCTTCAAGGCGTTTCTCGGCACCAAGCGGGAAGTGTCGCAGGATGTCGCCGACGCGGTGGCGCGCATCATCCATGAGGTCCGCGCGCGCGGCGACGCGGCGCTGATCGACTATTCCCGCCAGTTCGACCGGGTCGACCTCGCCACAATCGGCATCCGCGTGACGGAAGCCGAGATCGACGCGGCGGTCGCGGCCGCCGATCCGGCGACGCGCGAGGCGCTGGCCTTCGCCCATGAGCGCATCCGCGCCCACCATGCCCGCCAGCTCCCCGCGAGCGGGCGCTATGTCGACGCCGCCGGCGTCGAGCTCGGCCATCGCTGGACGGCGGTGGACGCGGTCGGGCTCTATGTGCCGGGCGGCACGGCGGCCTATCCGTCGTCCGTGCTCATGAACGCGGTGCCCGCCAAGGTGGCCGGCGTCGGCCGGCTCGCCATGGTGGTGCCGGCGCCGGACGGGCAGCTCAACCCGCTGGTGCTCGCCGCCGCGCGCCTCGCGGGGGTGGACGAGGTGTACCGCGTCGGCGGGGCGCAGGCCGTCGCGGCGCTGGCCTATGGGACCGAGACCATCGCCCCGGTCGCCAAGATCGTCGGCCCCGGCAACGCCTATGTCGCCGCCGCCAAGCGCCATGTTTTCGGCACGGTCGGCATCGACATGGTGGCCGGCCCCTCCGAGGTGCTGGTGATCGCCGATGGCGGGCAGAACCCGGACTGGATCGCCGCCGATCTCCTCGCCCAGGCCGAACACGACACCGCCGCGCAGTCGATCCTGATGACGGACGATGCCGCGCTGGCCGATGCCGTCGTCGCCGCGGTGGAACGCCAGCTCGCCACCCTGCCGCGCCGCGACATCGCGGCGGCGAGCTGGGCCGATTACGGCGCGGTGATCCGGCTTCAGGGCCTCGACGAAGCACCGGCGCTCGCCGACCGCATCGCCCCGGAACATCTCGAAATCATGGCGGCGGACGCGGAGGCGCTGGTCGAGCGCATCCGCCATGCCGGGGCGATCTTCATCGGCGCCCACACGCCGGAGGCCATCGGCGACTATGTCGGCGGCTCCAACCATGTGCTGCCGACGGCGCGCTCCGCGCGTTTCTCATCCGGCCTCAACGTGCTTGACTTCATGAAGCGCACCTCGATCCTGAAATGCGGGCCGGAGCAGTTGCGCGCGCTCGGTCCCGCGGCCATCGCGCTCGGCGAGGCGGAAGGGCTCGGCGCCCATGCCCGCTCGGTCGCGATCCGGCTGAACCTCTGACGGGGAAGCGATGGCGGACGGGAAGGCTCCGGAGGACCGCGACCCCCAGGCGGGCGACGCCGATGCCTTCGCCGCCACCCGCCGCCTCGTGGCGGTGACGCTGGACCCCGCCTCGATCGGCCGCGCCAATCGCGACGTGGAGCATGAGCGGGCCGTCGCCATTTACGACCTTCTGGAGGAAAACAGCTTCGTCCCTCTCGGCGACGGCGAGCCCGGCCCCTATTGCCTGACCATCTCGCTGGCCGACGGGCGCCTCGTGCTCGACATCACCCGCCAGGACGGCGCGCCCGTGGCGCAGCACCACCTCTCCCTCTCGCCGCTGCGCAAGGTGGTGCGCGACTATTTCCTGGTCTGCGAGAGCTACTATTCGGCCATCCGCAGCTCGACCCCCTCGCAGATCGAGGCGATCGACATGGGCCGGCGCGGTTTGCACAATGAAGGTTCGGAGGTGCTGCGCGCGCGGCTGAAGGACAAGATCGCGGTCGATTTCACCACCGCCCGGCGTCTCTTCACGCTGGTCTGCGCCCTGCACTGGAAAGGCTGAGCGTGGACGCGGGCGCTCCCTCCGCCTCGGGCAAGCCGCCGGCCGCCGCCGGGCGCGGCGCCCGTCCGCAATCGGTGCTCTTCATGTGCGGGCAGAACGTCGTGCGCTCGCCCATGGCCGCCATCCTCGCCCGGCATCTGTTCGGGCGCTCGCTCTATGTCGGCTCGGCCGGCGTCATCAAGGGCGAGGTCGACCCCTTCGTGCCGGCGGTGATCGAGGAGATCGGCCTCGACCTCACCCGCCACCGGCCGCAGACCCTGGAGGAGCTGGAGGAGAATGAGGGGCTCGGCTTCGACCTCGTCATCACCCTCTCGCCCGACGCCCATCACCGCGCGCTGGAGCTCACCCGCACCAACGCCATCGAGGTGGAGTACTGGCCGACCCCCGACCCGACGCTGGAGACCGGCAATCGCGAGCAGCGCCTCGACGCCTATCGCCGGGTGCGCGACGAACTGGAAACGCGCATCCGGCGGCGCTTTCGCGCCTGACCGATCCACACTGCACTGACTGTTCACCTCACTGCACCAACAAGCCATTCAATTTTGGGCCGGATTGAACTAGCGTGCGCGCCGACACGACCGCCGTATCGCGCGGCGGAATCAGGAGTTTTCTTGCGTGACTGCCCGCCCCCGACTGGTGCTGGCCTCCGGTTCGCCCCGCCGCCTGGCGCTCCTGGCCCAGGCCGGCATAGAACCCGACGCCCTCCTCCCCGCCGATATCGACGAAACGCCCGAGCGCGGCGAGCTGCCCCG
>JAEZMI010000085.1 GCA_023414975.1 Pseudomonadota bacterium
GTTGCCAGGTGCCTCCGAACCCCGCCTTACAGTGCTACCCGCAAGGACTTATTTCCCAGAGATCAAACCGCTCACGCGGCCTGAGCAACCGGAGCATAGTTGTCGTTGGCAACTATAAGTTTGGTCCGATGACGGCGGTACCATGCCGAGCGAAAGAAGACCCTTTACGCCCTCGTCGATCCTGTTTCGCCCCCGCCGGAACCCACCAGGGTGGGATGGGCTCGGGTGGAGGCGCCGGGTACTGCCCCCGGGTCCGATGGGTTTATTACGATGTCCGTTTATCGCCATAGCCGGCTTGCGCCGGCAGGAGGAATATAGGGGTTCGTCCGCCCGGTTGGAAGGGGGTGGTGCGTCCTGGAACGGAGCGGGCCTGCATCATCCCCGCCCCGTTGGCCGCGACAGCGCCCTACGCTTCCGTCTGGTCGCCATATTGCAGGCGCTCGATCGGCTTGTTACCGCCCTCCGAGCCCACCAGCTTCTCGTCCAGCTCGGCGAGCCGTGTGCGCAGCACCTCCATCAGCACTTCACGCATGAGCTCATAGTCGAGCCGCACGTCGGAATGGGCGCTGCGCAGCGCCTGCCCGGCGCGCAGCACCAGCGCGGGGTTCATGTGCGAGCCCTCGACGACGAGATCAATGGGGTGGGTCGCATCCTTCTCCAGCAGGTTGAGATGCATGGCGAGACGGTGATGCTCGGTGGCGAGCGCCTTCGTGCTGTCCGTGCGTTCGATTGTCGTGCCCGGCAGGGTGGCGACCTTGTTGTCGGTAGTGGCGTTGCTGGACATGCTGCTCCTCCCTCGATGATTGTTCCGCGCGCAGGACAAAGCGCGGGAGCGTGTTCCGGTTCCCTCAGCTACCGGCGGCGGCGGCGCGCAGCGACCCGCCTTTTTGCTGTGAGCGGGAGGGCGTCGCCCCTGCGAAACAGCGCGAGATGCGCTATATGTAGTGGGTCGATGCAGTCGACGCAGCGACGGGCGAGAGACACCATGCGGCAATATCACGAGCTTCTGGAACGCGTGCTGCGCGAAGGCGTGCGCAAGGACGACCGCACGGGCACCGGAACCCTTTCCGTGTTCGGCCACCAGATGCGCTTCGATCTCGGAGAGGGCTTTCCCCTCGTCACAACGAAGAAGCTGCATCTGCGCTCCATCGTTCATGAGCTGCTGTGGTTTCTCGCCGGCGACACCAACATTGCCTATCTCAGGCAGAACGGCGTCTCGATCTGGGATGAATGGGCCGATGCCAATGGCGATCTCGGCCCGGTCTACGGGCATCAGTGGCGCTCCTGGCCCGACGGCAAGGGCGGCGTGATTGACCAGATCGCGCAGGTCGTCGCCGACATCCGCCGCAACCCGGATTCCCGCCGGCTCATCGTCTCCGCCTGGAACCCGGCCGATGTGCCGCAGATGGCGCTTCCGCCCTGCCATCTGCTCTTTCAATTCTATGTGGCCGACGGGCGGCTGTCCTGCCAGCTCTACCAGCGCTCGGCCGACATCTTCCTCGGCGTGCCCTTCAACATCGCCTCCTACGCGCTGCTGACGCATATGGTCGCTCAGGTGACGGGGCTGAAGCCGGGCGACTTCGTCCATACGCTGGGCGACGCGCATATCTACACCAACCATATGGAACAGGTGCACGAGCAACTCTCGCGCAGCCCGCGCGCGCTGCCGAGCTTGAGGCTCAATCCGGCGTTGGACGATATCTTCGCCTTCCGCTTCGAGGATATCGCCATCGAGGGCTACGACCCCCATCCCGCCATCAAGGCGGCGGTGGCGGTGTGATCCGGCGCACCTCATGGGCCTGACCATCCGGTCCGCCACGCCGGCCGACGCCGCGCTCATCCTCGCCTTCGTGCGCGAGCTCGCCGACTACGAGAACCTGCTGCACGAGGTGGAGGCCAGCGAGGCCGACATCCTGCGCGACCTTTTCGGCACGGCCCCGCGTGTCTTCTGCGACATCGCGGAATGGGACGGCGCGCCCGCCGGCTTCGCGCTGTGGTTCTATAATTATTCGACCTTCCGTGGTCGGCACGGACTCTATCTGGAAGATCTGTATGTGCGTCCCGCCTGCCGCGGGCGCGGCATCGCGCGGGCGCTCATGCGCCAACTGGCCCAACGCTGTATTGCGGAAGGGCTCGGCCGCTTCGAGTGGTGGGTGCTGGACTGGAACGAGCCCGCCATCCGCTTCTACCGCTCGATCGGCGCCGTTCCGATGGACGAATGGACGGTGCAGCGCGTGTCCGGCGACGCACTCAAGGCGCTCGCCGAAAGCTGACACGCAAAAACCTTCCCGGAGCGGCGCTGCGGCCGTCCGGGAAGGCGCTCCTCGCGCGTGATATCAGAGCGGTTCGCCGGCGGGAGGCGGCGCACCCGGCCCGCCGGGAGCCCCCGGCGGCATACGGTGGTGGCCGTGGCCGGCAGGGCCGCGATCCGGCCCGCCATGTCGACCATGCTCACGCTCCCAGCGCGCCATGCGCGGACCTTCTGCCTGCTTGAACAGGATGGCGAAGCGGTGCTGCTGCGGGCCGTCTAGGGTCTTGAAGAGCGGATCGGCCGCGTCGACGACCTTCTTCAGCCCTTCACCGCGCTCGACCATGCCGTCGGCGCGCTCGCGTAGCCGCGCGATGATATCCGCCCGGTCCTCCGGGCCCTTGCGTTCGGCCCGCTCCTCGCGCCGTTCCATCCGGTGGTCGATGCGCTGCTGGGCATAATCGCGGAGTGCCGCTTCGAGCGGCGGCCAGAGCTTTTCCTGCTCCGGCGTCAGCTTCAAGCCGGCCTTCAGCGCGGCGATGCGGGCATCGCTCATCGCACCGGCATTCTCGGCCATCTGCTGTGGCGTCGGGCGGGGGCCGTCGCCCTTGAGGTTGGGGGCAGCCACGCCAAAGGCGGCGCTGGCCAGCAGGGCGGCGGCGGTTGCGGCAATGATGGTACGTTTCATCGGCCTCATCTCCTTATCCGATGCGCCGATGGTGCGCGCCGCCGAGCGAAATCTCAAATGAAACTTCGGTAATGCGGCGCGTTAACCTTTGGA
>JAEZMI010000093.1 GCA_023414975.1 Pseudomonadota bacterium
GTGCTCGACCCCGCCTTGCAGGCCCCGACACTGCGGATCGACGCCAGCCTCACCGTGCTGGCCGGCGAGCCGAAGCCGCTCGGCGCCTGGTTCCCGGTGCGGCTGCACCATGCCGCCACGGAGGTGGGCGCGCGCCTCGTGCCGCTTTCCGACGCCGCCATCCCCCCCGGCGGCGAAGGGCTGGCGCAGCTCGTGCTCGACCGGCCCATCGCCGCGGCCGTGGGCGACCGCTATGTGGTTCGCGACACCTCGGCCCGGCGCACGATCGGCGGCGGGCGCTTCCTCGACCTGCGCGCCCCCGCGCGCAAACGGCGCGTGCCGGAGCGTCTGGCGTACCTCGCCGCCCTTGGCGATGACGAGGCGACGGCGGTGCTCGCGCGCCTGCTGGAGCTCGATCCCTACCATCTCGATCTTGACGCCTTCGTCCGCGACCGGGCGCTGGAGCCGGGCGCGCCGGAGCGGCTGGCGGCGGCGCTGGGGCTGGTGCTGCTCGGGGCGCCCGGCGCGCGCGTCGCCCTCGCGGCGGCGCGCTGGGGACTGTACCGCGCGGCGGTGCTGGAGGCGCTGCAGAGCTTCCACGCCGCCAACCCCGACCTTGCCGGCATGGGCGCGGAGAAGCTGCGTCTTTCCCTTGTCCCGCGCCTGCCGAAGCCCGCCTTCACCGAGGCGCTGCGGCGGCTCGCCGGGGAAGGCGGCCTCGCGCTGGAGGGGGCCTGGGTGCGGCTCGCCGGCCACGAGGTGCGGCTTACCCGCGAGGACGAGCTGCTGTGGGACGCCATCGCCCCGAAGCTCGGCGGCGCGGAGCGCTTCCGCCCCCCGCGCGTGCGCGACCTCGCCGGCCAGCTCGGCGAGGCCGAGGGCGATATCCGCCGGCTGATGAAGCTTCTCGCGCGGCTTGGCCGGGTGGACGAGGTGGCGCACGACCATTTCTTCCTGCGCGCCAGCGTCGCCGAGCTGGTCGGCATGGCGCAGGAGCTCGCCGCCGCCGCGCCCGACCGCCAGTTCGGCGCCAGCGCCTTCCGCGACCGGGTGGAACGCGATGCCGCGCCGGCGGGCCGCAAGGTGGCGATCCAGATTCTCGAATTTCTCGACCGGCACGGCGTGACGCTGCGCCGGGGCGACCAGCGCCGTATCAACCCGCACCGGCTGGACCTGTTCGGCGCGATCGGCGACAGTGAGCCGGGCGCCGCGGGCGCGCGAGGGAAGAGCGTCCCATCCGGTGATGGGGCCGGACTTCAAATCCGGTAGGGGCCGCGAGCCGGTCCTTGGTGGGTTCGACTCCCACTCTCTTCCGCCAGTTTCCTTTGCGCCAGTCCGTCACCCGGCGGCGCCGGCTTGGCCTCAGTAGCCGTCGCGCACCTTGCGGGTGACGGAGTCCACCGCACTCATGCCGTTCATGGCTTCCTTGTTGCCCTGCTGGGCAAGCGCCTTGAAGATGCGGTTGGCCGACTGGAAGTCGCGGATGTGGTAGTAGCTCCACGCCCGCAGCATCATCAGATCCTGCTGCTCGGGGCCGAGGCGGGCGCGCTCGTCCAGCGCGATGATCGCCTCGACATAGCGGCCGTCACGGTAGAATTCGAGCGCGCGCTGGGCGAGGAGATCGCCGGTGAGCTGGAGCGAGCGGCGCGGATTCTGCGGCGCTTCCAGCGCGGCGGCCTGCGCCTGGTTGGTCATGCCCTTGCGGATATAGGCGAGCGACTTGCCGTAGGCGGCGTCTTCGGCGACGCGGCCCGAGCCGTATTTGATCGCGTAGTCGAAGGAGGAGATGGCCTCCATCGGCCGGTTCAGCTCCATGAGCTGCCAGGCGCGGGCCAGCGCCGCGCCGGCCGCCCCGCCGGAGCCGCCGCCGGTCGAGGCGCTTCCCGAGCGGGCGGTGGACTGGGCGAGGTTGCGCCGGCGGGGGGCCGGCGCCACGGTCTCCGAGGCGTAGCCCTGATCGGCGGCGACGGCGGCGACAGGCGTGAAGGAGGCGCCCGGCTGCGCGGCCATGGCCGGCATGCCGCCCGTGCCCTGGAACTGGCCGGGGATCGGCTGGAACTGGGTGGCGGCCGGGGTGCGCACCCCGCCGGCGGTGCCCTGGAACTGCTGCGGGATCGGCTGGAAGGCCTGCCCGGCATAGGACATGGCGGTGGTGGCGCTCGGCGCGGTCGGGTAGTTCACCGCCCCCGGCGCATAGGTGCGGCCGGCGCCGATGGTCGGCTGCCCGATGGGCGGCGGCGTCAGCGTCGGGGTCGGCGTCATGCGGGCGGCGGCGGCGATGAGCGGATCGGTGATGCGAATATGCGCGGTTTGGGCGTTGCGCGCCTCGAGGCGGGCCCGCACATTCGCATCCACCAGCGCGACGATGCGTTCGGAGCGGGCGCCCCAGCTGCGCACGATGGCGGCGAGACGCGCCTGGTCGCCAAGGCGCCAGAAGGTGAGCGCGAGGCCATAGGCGGAAGGCTCGTCATTCGGGTCCCAGTTCAGCGCGGTCTCGAACCAGGACTGGGCGGTGACGATCTGCCCGGTATTGTAGGCGTACCAGCCCAGCGCCTGCGCGCCCGGCACGTACTTCTCGCGCATCACCACGGGGCTGAAGCGCGAGAGCACGACCTCGTCCAGCACCGGCGGCGGGTCGGCCGTCAGCAGGCTGATGACGACGTCGAGATAGGCCTTGTTGTTCTCGGGCGCGGAATCGCGCCACTCGAAGGCGATCGGCTCGGCTTCCAGCGCGCGGCCGAGGAAATTGAGCGCCAGCACATAGCCTTCCGCCGACTTCGGGCCGCCCTTGCGGTCGAGCGCCAGCTTGAACCATTCGAGCGCGCGCTGCGCCTCGTCATGCCGGAACAGATACCAGCCCAGGAGCAGGGGATCGCCCGGCTGGTCGCTCTGCTTGGCCAGCACTTCCAGCCGCTTGATGTCGGCTTCGGGCACCGAATATTCCGGGTTCTCGGCGGCGGCGCCCATGCGGCGGCGGATCAGGTCGTCGCGCAGCACGTCGAATTCCGGCTTGCCCTCGGCATCCTTGCGCTCGAGCTTCATCAGATTGGCGATCTGATCGTCGGTCAGCAGCGGGATGGCCTTCTGCATCGTCGCGAGCCGTTCGCCCGAGTCGTTGCAGTTGGTGAGGACATAGGTGTAGGCGTCGAGCGCGCGCGGGATCTGGTTGGTCTTGGCGAAGGCCTCGGCGACGCGCCAGAGAATGTCGACATTGGTGCAGGTCAGCAGCGCCGGCGTGTCGGTGGCGAGGCGCAGCAC
>JAEZMI010000094.1 GCA_023414975.1 Pseudomonadota bacterium
GGCGTGATATGGCGTGCGCCTCATTAGGCGGCAGGCAACTGGCGCTTCCTGAGGCGGCCGCCTTGCGTCCAGGCGGACGACCGATGCACACAGCCCACCGACGCGCGGGGCGGCGTCAGTGTCCCGCCCGGTTCCCGGCCATGCGGCATGAATCCTGCGTCATGAGGCCCGGAAGCGTCGCGCCGGTGCCTTGGCGCGAGGCCTTCCGCGCCGGCGCGCCCGCGCCGGTCAAGCGCCGCATGCGGCTCCGCTGTCCAGTTGGGTGCCTATGACAATCTTCGCCAGTCTCCATCACGTCACGGCCTATCGTTACGACCAGCCCGTGACCCTCGGCCCGCAAATCATCCGGCTACGTCCCGCGCCGCATTGCCGCACGCCGGTGAAGAGCTACGCGCTCAAAGTCACGCCCTCCAACCACTTCGTGAACTGGCAGCAGGACCCCTTCGGCAACTGGATGGCGCGCTACGTCTTCCCGGAGCCGACGACCGAGTTCCGTGTCGAGGTGGACCTCATCGCGGACATGACGGTCTACAACCCGTTCGACTTCTTCGTGGAGGAATTCGCGGAGACGCTGCCCTTCACCTATCCGCCCGCTCTCGCCAAGGAACTCATCCCCTATCTCGAACCGGAAGCGGGGGGCCCGGAGCTCGACGCCTATGTCGCGAGCGTGCGCCCGGCTGGGACGGTCAACACGGTCGATTTTCTCGTCGAGCTCAACCAGAAGCTCCAGCAGCGGGTCGGCTACGTCATCCGCATGGAGCCGGGCGTGCAGACGCCGGACGAGACGCTGAAACTCGCCTCCGGCTCCTGCCGCGATTCCGGGTGGCTGCTGGTGCAGATCCTGCGCCGGCTCGGTCTCGCCGCCCGCTTTGTCTCGGGCTACCTCATCCAGCTGAAGCCGGATGTGAAGGCACTGGACGGCCCGACCGGCACGGAGGTCGATTTCACCGATCTTCACGCCTGGTGCGAGGTCTATCTGCCGGGCGCGGGCTGGATCGGCCTCGACCCGACCTCCGGCCTGCTCTGCGGTGAAAGCCATCTGCCGCTCTGCGCGACGCCCAATTACGTGTCGGCCGCCGCGATCACCGGCGGCTTCACCGCGCCGGAGGGCACGAAGACCGCCTTCGAATTCGACATGCGGGTGACGCGCGTCGCGGAAAAGCCGCGCGTGACACTGCCCTTCTCCGACGAGGCCTGGGCCGCGCTCGATGCGCTCGGCGATCGGGTGGACGCCGACCTCGCGGCCCAGGATGTGCGCCTCACCATGGGCGGTGAGCCGACTTTCATCTCCATCGATGACTACCAGAGCGCGGAGTGGAACACTTCGGCTGTCGGCCCGACCAAGCGCATGCGGGCAGACGACCTCATCCGGCGCCTGCGCAAGCGTTTCGCGCCGGGCGGCATGCTGCATTACGGCCAGGGTAAATGGTATCCGGGCGAGAGTCTGCCGCGCTGGACCTTCTCGCTCTATTGGCGCAAGGACGGCAAGCCGATCTGGCGCGATCCCACGCTGGTCGCCACCGAGAATCGCGCCGGCGCAACGACGGATCAGGCGCGCGACTTCACGGAAAATCTGGCCACCCGGCTGGGCCTCGATACCGGCTTCGTCGAACCTGCCTTCGAGGATCCCGGGCACTGGATCCTCAAGGAAGGCGATCTTCCGACCAACGTCACCGCTCAGGATTCAAAGCTCGATGACCCGGAAGAGCGCTCGCGCATCGCCCGCGTCTTCGAGCGGGGCCTCGGTCGCCCGACCGGCTATGTGCTGCCGGTCCAACGCTGGCAGGCCCGGTCCGCGCGCGGCTGGGCCAGCGAGAAATGGCGTTTTCGGCGCGGCAAGCTGTTCCTGGTGCCGGGCGACAGCCCGGTCGGCTTCCGCCTGCCGCTCGCCGCGCTGCCCTGGGTGCCGCCGGCGGCCTATCCTTACGTGAACCCCGCCGATCCGATGGCAATCTCCGGCGACTTGCCGGATGCGGAAACGCTCCACCAGCTCTACCGCCGCACCGCGGTGGATGAGGGGCAGCAGGATAAGGTAAGCCAGGTGCTCACGGGCACCGGCGCGGTGCGCACCGCCATCGCCATCGAACCGCGCGATGGGCGGCTCTGCGTGTTCATGCCGCCGACCGAGCGGCTGGAGGATTATCTGGAGCTGCTCGCCGCCGTCGAGGTCACGGCGGCGGAGTTGGGCCTGCCGGTGCATATCGAGGGCTACACCCCGCCGGTCGATCCACGGCTGAACGTCATCCGCGTCGCGCCCGATCCGGGGGTGATCGAGGTGAACGTTCACCCCGCCTCGAACTGGAAGACCTGCGTCGAGATCACCCGTGATCTCTATGAGGAAGCCCGGCTCTCGCGCCTCGGCACCGAGAAGTTCATGGTGGACGGGCGCCACACCGGCACGGGCGGCGGCAACCATGTCGTGGTGGGCGGCGCCACCCCGGCGGACAGCCCGTTCCTGCGCCGGCCGGACCTGCTCAAGAGCCTCGTTACCTATTGGCAGCGCCATCCCTCGCTGTCCTACCTTTTCTCCGGCCTCTTCATCGGCCCGACCAGCCAGGCCCCGCGCGTCGACGAGGCGCGGCACGATGCGCTGTACGAGCTGGAGATCGCCATGGCGAACGTGCCGAGCCCCGGCAAGGGCCCGACACCGCCCCCCTGGCTGGTGGACCGGCTGTTTCGCAACCTGCTCACCGATGTGACGGGCAATACCCACCGCTCGGAAATCTGCATCGACAAGCTGTTCTCGCCGGACGGCCCCACCGGGCGCCTCGGCCTCGTCGAGTTCCGTTCCTTCGAGATGCCGCCCGACTGGCGCATGAGCCTTGCCCAGCAACTTCTGCTGCGCGCGCTCATCGCCTGGTTCTGGCGCGAGCCGCAGGAGGGCCCGCTTGCCCGCTGGGGTACCGCGCTGGCCGATCGTTTCATGCTGGAGCATTTCGTCTGGGCCGACTTCATGGATGTCATCCATGATCTCGGCGGCGCGGGATACCGCGTCGATCCGCTCTGGTTCGAGGCGCAGCGCGAATTCCGCTTCCCTTATTACGGGCAGGTGGAGCATGGCGGCGTGTCGCTGGAGCTGCGCCAGGCATTGGAGCCCTGGCATGTGCTCGGCGAAGAGGGCGCGATCGGCGGCACGGTGCGCTTCGTCGATTCCTCGGTCGAGCGGCTTCAGGCACGGGTGGATGGGCTGAACCCCATCCGCCATGTCGTCACCTGCAATGGCCGGCGCCTGCCGCTGATGCCGACAGGGCGTTTCGGCGAGTATGTCGCCGGCGTGCGCTTCAAGGCGTGGCAGCCGGCTTCCGGGCTGCACCCCACCATCCCGGTCCATGCGCCGCTCACCTTCGACATTGTGGACCTCTGGTCCAACCGGTCGCTGGGCGGCTGCATCTATCATGTGGCGCATCCGGGTGGGCGCAATTACGATACCTTCCCGGTCAACTCCTATGAGGCGCAAGCTCGACGGCTGGCGCGCTTCCAGGATTTCGGCCACACGCCCGGTTATCTCTTCGTGCCGCCGGAGGAGCCCTCGGGCGAATTCCCGGCGACGCTCGACCTCAGGCGGCCGCCCCGTCTGTGACGGGCGGCGCCCCGTCGGCCGCCGAGCTCGCCTGCTTGCGGAGGGGGAGCTTGGGCGCGCATAGAGGAGCCCATGCGCAGACCCAGCGACCCGCAGGCGCTCACCCGCCGCTTCGAGGCTGAAGCGGTCGACGCGCTGCTGGCGGGATACCAGCCGCTCCCCGGTGTCCACGACGAACTCGTCGACGCCGAAGGGCGCCCGCGTGCTCATTGGCACGCCCTGCTGGCCGCGCTGGCGGAAATGGGTGTGGAGGAGGTCGAGCGCCGTTTCCAGGCGGCGGACCGGCATCTCTACCGCTCCGGCGTGTTCTACCGTGTCTATGACGACCCCAATGGTGGCGAGCGGCCCTGGCCGATCTCGCACCTGCCGCTCGTGCTCGACGGCGCGGAATGGCGGGCCATCGAGCGCGGCATCATCCAGCGCGCGCAACTGCTTGAAAGCGTCCTGTCGGACATTTACGGCGCGGGCAATCTGGTCCGCGCGGGTGCGCTGCCCGCCGCCGCCATCGTCGGCAGCCCGGATTTCCTGCGGCCGCTGGTCGGTGTCGATCCGCATGGCGGCAGCTTTCTGCGCATCTATGCGGTCGATATCGGCCGGGGGCCGGACGGGCGCTGGTGGGTCATCTCCGACCGCACGCAGTCGCCCTCGGGCGCGGGCTATGCGCTGGAAAACCGCATCGCTATCTCCCGCGCGCTGCCGGACCTGTCGCGCTCGCTGAACGTGGTCCGGCTGGCCGGATTCTTCGAGGCGATGCGCGCGGGGCTCACCCGGCTCGACCGTTCCGGCGAGGGGCGGGTGGGCCTGCTAACTCCCGGACCGCTGAACGAGACCTATTTCGAGCACGCCTATCTCGCCCGCTATCTCGGCTTCGTCCTGCTGGAGGGCGAAGACCTCACCGTGCGCGACAACCTCGTCTATGTGCGCACCGTGGCCGGGTTGAAGCGCGTGGACGTGCTGCTGCGCCGTCTCGATTCCGATTACGCCGATCCGCTTGAGCTGAATCCGCGCTCGCGCCTGGGGGTTCCGGGCCTCGTGCAGGCCATCCGTTCCGGCGGCGTCGCGGTGGCCAATGCCATTGGCGCGGGCGTGGTCGAGGCCCCGGCCCTGATGGGGTTTATGCCTCGCCTCGGCCAGCGTGTGCTGGGTGAGGATCTGCTCCTGCCCAATGTCGCCACCTGGTGGTGCGGGCAGGAGGCGGAACGCGCGCGCGTGCTGGCCGGTCTGGACGATCTCGTCATCTCGCCCGCCTTCCAGCGCAGCCTGCCCGGCCTGCTGGACAAGGGCTCCGCCATCGGCGCGGATCTGCGCAATGACGGGCGCGCCCGGCTCGAGGCGGCGATCCACGCGCGCGGTGTGGATTTCGTCGGCCAGGAGGCGGCACGGCTTTCCACCATGCCGGTTTGGCACAAGGGGCGGCTGGAGCCGCGTCCCTTCATCCTGCGCATCTTCGCCGCTGCCACGGAGACCGGCTGGAAGGTGATGCCCGGCGGCTTCTGCCGCGTCTCCGACAGTCTCGACGCGCGCGCCGTCAGCATGCAGGGCGGCGGTCGCTCCGCGGATGTCTGGGTGCTGGACGACGCGCCGGTGGAGCCGACGACGCTGCTGCCTGCGGTGGACCGCGTCGAGATCAAACGCCAGACCGGGCCGCTGCCGAGCCGCGCGGCCGATAATTTCTTCTGGCTCGGGCGCTATGTCGAACGCGCCGAGATGACGCTGCGCCTGCTGCGCACGCTGGTGGGACGCATGTCCTCCTCGGCCGAGGGCGGAGGCTCCTCGCTCGCCATGCTCATGGCGCTGCTGCAGTCCTGGGGCGCGGTGCCGGAAGATCTCGGCCGTGTTCGTCCGGCCCGTCACGCGCTGGCCGCGCTGACCCGCCGCGACCTGCCCGGCGCTGTGCCGAACCTCATCGAATCCGCCCGGCACGCGGCCTCCGTCATCCGCGACCGCCTGTCGCCCGATGCGTGGCGCACCCTGGCCGATCTGGTCGTTCTGGTCGGCAAGCCGCTCTCCGCCGCCGAGCCGGACACGTATGAGCGCGCCGACCGGGCCCTGCGGGCGCTGGCGGCCTTTTCCGGCCTTGCCTCGGAGAACATGAACCGGCTGGCGGGCTGGCGCTTTCTCGATCTCGGCCGGCGCATCGAACGCGCCATCGCCACCTGCCGCTTCGCCCGCGCGCTCGTTGGCGAGGCGCCGACCGCCGGCATGCTCGACGTCCTGCTGGAGCTTTGCGACAGCCAGATCACCTATCGCTCGCGCTATGTGATGGTGGAGAGCCGTGCGCCGGTGCTCGACCTCGTGCTGCTGGAACCGGTGAACCCGCGTTCGCTCGCCTTCCAGATCGACGCCATCATGGCCCATCTCGACCAGTTGCCCGGCCATCTCGGCGACGAACCGCCGCCGCCCGAGGAGCGCCTCGCCGCGCGTCTCGCGGCCTCCATGAAGGCGTTCGATGCCGTGGAGTTCGACGATGCGCGCCTGCGCGAGATCGAAGGTCACCTGATGGAACTCTCCAACGAGGTGGCCGAGCGCTACTTCATTCATCGTCTCCCGGTCGAGACGCCCTGGGACCTGTTGGCGTAAGGTCGCGCCATGCTCTACGACATCCACCAGACCACCAGCTATTCCTATGCCTTCCCGGTGCCGGTGGCGCGCCATGTGGTACGCATGGTGCCGGTCGACCGGCTCGGCCAGCGCGTTGTCGCAAGCCACTTCACCGTCGAGCCCGAACCCGTGGAATGGACGGAGACACGCGACTTCTTCGGAAACCGCGTGGTCAGCATCCGCATCGAGACGCCGCACACCGAGTTCAAGGTGCACACACGCGCCCGCGTCGAGGTGAACCCCTCCACCGGATGGGACGCCGCCATGGCGCCCGCCTGGGAGGATGTGCGAACCGCCGCCGCGGGGGTGCTCGATGTCTCGCCCGCCTCGCCCGCCCACTACATCTTCCCCAGCCCGCTCGTGCCGCTGAGCGGGCCGATCACCGAATGGGCGGCGAAGAGCTTTCCCGCCGGGCGGTCCTTCCTGACCGGCGCGATCGACCTGATGGACCGGCTGCACGCCGAGTTCACCTATGACCCGCGGGCGACCGATGTCTCCACACCGGCGCTCGAGGCCTTCACCATCCGCCGCGGCGTCTGCCAGGATTTCGCGCATATCATGATCGCCGGGCTGCGCGGTCTTGGGCTGCCGGCTGCCTATGTCTCCGGCTTCCTGCGCACCGAGCCTCCGCCGGGGCAGGAGAGGCTGCAGGGCGCGGACGCCACCCATGCCTGGGTGACGGTCTGGTGCGGCGCCAGCATTGGCTGGGTCGGCCTCGACCCGACCAATGCGCTGTGCGTCTCTACCGACCATGTCGTGCTGGCCATTGGCCGCGACTATGTCGACGTCGCCCCCATTGGCGGTGTGCTGCTCGGCTCGGGCCGGCAGAGGCTCGGCGTCGCCGTCGATGTGATCCCGGTCGCCGCCAAGGGCGACGCGCTGGAGCGCGATCCGATCCGATGAATCAATCTGGCCGGTGAATCGTCCTCTCACCCTGTGATAGAGAATGCGTGATCCGGTCAGTCTGCGCCGCAGGCTGGTCGGCGCCTGCTCTAGAGATGGGCCGGTCCGAGGCGAATCGGGCGGTTCGACGGATGCGCTATCGCCATGACCGACGCTACCCGCCACCCGGCCGGCCCTCCTGACGCGACGGCTCCGCGTGATGCCAACGGTTTCCTTGCCGGCCTCGCGGTCTATCTGCGCCCGCGCGTCATCGCCATCCTGCTGCTGGGCTTTTCCTCCGGCCTGCCGCTGGCGCTCTCCGGCTCGACGCTGCTCATCTGGATGCGCGAGGCCGGGGTGGACCTGACGACGATCGGCCTTTTCGCGCTGGTCGGCACGCCCTACGCCATCAAGTTCCTCTGGGCACCGGTGGTGGACGCGCTTCCCGTCCCGCTGCTCTCGCGCTGGCTGGGACGCCGCCGGGGCTGGATGGTGTTCGCCCAGCTGCTGCTCGCCGGCGCCATCTGCCTGTTGGCGAGCGTCGATCCGCGTGCCGCGCCCTGGCTGGTGGCCCTCGCCGCGCTGCTGGTCGCCGCCGCCTCGGCGACGCAGGATATCGTGATCGACGCCTACCGCGTCGAGCGGCTCGACATCTCCGAACAGGCTGCCGGCATGGCCGCCTATGTCTTCGCCTACCGGGTGGGAATGCTGGTCTCGACCGCCGGCGCGCTGTTCCTCGTCACCTTCATCCAGGACGGCTTCGGGCTCGATGCGGCGACCGCCTGGCGCTGGGGCTACCTCGCCATGGCTGCTTGCGTCGGCATCGGCTTCGTCACCACGCTCTGCTCGGGCGAGCCCACCCCGCCGGCGGGCCGCGCGGCGGCGGCGGAAGCGGCCGAGCCGCCGGTGAAGCGGGTGGTGCACGCGGCGATCAGCGCCTTCACCGAGTTCCTAAGCCAGCCGCTTGCGCTGGCCATTCTCGCCTTCGTGGTTCTCTACAAGTTCTGCGATGCGTTCGCCGGCGCCATGACCGCGCCCTTCGTCATCGACCTCGGCTTCACCCGCACCGACTACGCCACCATCGTCAAGGGCCTCGGCCTCGGCGCCACGCTGGTGGGCGGCATTGTCGGGGGCATGGCGGCGCGGGCATTGCCGCTGCCCACCATGCTGTGGATCGGCGCCATCCTGCAGGGTGGCTCCAACCTCGCCTTCGCCTGGCTGGCGACGCAGGGGCAGAACTACACCGCCCTGTCGATCGCCATCGTCGCGGAGAACTTCACCGGCGCCATCGGCACGGTCATCTTCGTCGCCTATATCTCCAGCCTCTGCCGCAACCCGCTGCACACGGCGACGCAATATGCGCTGCTCACCGCGCTGGCGGCGACCGGGCGTACCTACCTCTCCGCCTCGGCGGGTTATGTCGCGACCGAGCTCGGCTGGTTCTGGTTCTTCGCGAGCTCGCTCGTCGCCGCCGTGCCGAGCCTCATCCTGCTCGCCTATTTGCAGGCGCGCGGCCATTTCAACCAGTTCGCGGCGCCCAAAGGCGCGCAAGTCTAAAGGCTGGCAAGTCTAGAGGCTGGTGCGGGCGCGGATGGCGGCCGACAGCGTGCCTTCGTCGAGATAATCCAGCTCGCCGCCCACCGGCACGCCCTGGGCGAGGCGCGTGACCTTCACCCCGCTGTCCCGCAGCAGCTCCGTGACGTAATGGGCGGTGGTCTGCGCGTCCACCGTGGCGCCGAGCGCCAGCAGCACCTCGCCGATTTCTCCTTCATGGACGCGGGCCACCAGCGTCTTCAGGTTGAGATCATCGGGCCCTATGCCGTCGAGCGGCGAAAGCGTGCCGCCCAGCACATGGTAGCGCGCATTGAGCGCCCCCGCCCGCTCCAGCGCCCAAAGGTCGGCGACATCGGCGACGACGACCAGCAGCCCGCGTTCGCGCGTCACGTCCGTGCAGACCGAGCAGGGATCGCGCACGTCGAGGTTGCCGCAGACGCGGCAGGTCGTGACCTTGCCGAGCACGTCCTGCATCGCGCCGGCGAGGGGGCTCATCAGTTGCTCGCGCTTCTTGATGAGCTGAAGCGCGGCGCGCCGGGCCGAGCGCGGGCCGAGGCCCGGCACGCGGGCAAGCAGCTGGATCAGGCGTTCGATCTCGGGTCCGGCGACGGCGCGGGGCATGGCATCCTCATCGCCGCACGCGAGGCGGCAGGGGGTGGGCACGGTTCACCTCTTGAGCATGCGCCGACCAGACTGCACCGCAGGGGGGTCGGATCACGCATTCTCCATCATAGGAGCGAGAGGGCGATTCACCGATCAGATTGATACAATCTGATCGGGTTGCGCTCCAGCGCAGCCATGCCATGGGCGCCAATGCGGCTCGCAGGGGGCGCTGCAACCCCGCACGGCAGCAGCAGAATTCGATCACATCGGCAGAAGCGAAATCCGGTTTTGCTCGACACCGGGGGAGGGCGTTGCTAACCGGGGGGCCCTTCCAATCGAGCCGCCGGGAAGACCGATGCCGACGACGAAAGCCGCCGCCACCGCCGCCTTGTCCGCTGCCCTCCTGGCGATCGGCGGGGCGCCCGCCTTCGCCGCGCCGGGCGCGGGCATTGACGGGGCCACCTTGCCGCTTCTCTGGGGCATTCCCTTTGTCGGGATGCTGCTCTCCATCGCCATCCTGCCGCTGCTTGCCGGCCATTTCTGGCACCATCATTACGGCAAGGTCGCGCTGTTCTGGGCGCTGGCCTTTCTCATCCCGTTCATCTCGACCTATGGCACGGGACTGGCGACCTATGAGGTCGTCCACGCCGCGACGCTGGAATACATCCCCTTCATCATCCTGCTGTTCTCGCTGTTCACCATTTCCGGCGGCATTCTGCTGACCGGCAATCTGCGCGGCAGTCCGGCGGTGAACACGGGAATGCTGGCCACCGGCATGGTGCTGGCGAGCTTTATCGGCACGACTGGCGCCTCCATGGTGCTCATTCGCCCGCTGCTGCGCGCCAATGACGACCGGCGCTACAATGTCCATATCGTCGTGTTCTTCATCTTCCTCGTGTCGAACATCGGCGGCTCGCTGACGCCGCTCGGCGACCCGCCGCTGTTCCTCGGCTTCCTCAAGGGCGTCGATTTCTTCTGGACGACGCGGCATCTGTTCCATGACACGGCCGTCATCGGGGCCATCCTGCTCGTTGCCTTCTTCCTGCTTGACCGCCATTTCCATGCGCGCGAGGAGAAACTGCCGCCCAAGCCGGATCCGACGCCGGACACCGAGGGCCTTGGCCTGCGCGGCAAGCGCAACATTCCGCTCCTCGGCGGCGTGATCGCGGCGATCCTGATGAGCGCGCTGTGGAAGCCAGGCATCGAGTTCGACATTCTCGGCACCCATGTGGCGCTGCCCTCCATCGTGCGCGACGTCAGCCTGCTCGTGCTGGCCGGCGTCTCGCTCTGGATCACGCCGGCCTTCATCCGCGAGCGCAACGGTTTCGACTGGGAGCCGATCCGCGAAGTGGCGAAGCTCTTCGCCGCCATCTTTCTCACCATCATTCCCGTCATCGCCATCCTGAAGGCGGGCTCGAACGGCGCGCTGGCGCCGCTGGTCGCCCTCGTCACCGATGCGGCGGGCGAGCCGGTGAATGCCGGCTATTTCTGGATGACTGGCCTGCTTTCGGGCTTCCTCGACAACGCGCCGACCTATCTCGTCTTCTTCAACCTCGCCGGTGGCGATCCGCAGGCGCTGATGACCACCCATGCCGTGACGCTGGAAGCTATTTCCGCGGGCGCGGTGTTCATGGGCGCGCTCACCTATATCGGCAACGCGCCCAACTTCATGGTGCTCGCCATCGCCAAGAGCCGCGGCGTCGCGATGCCGAGCTTCTTCGGCTACATGGCCTGGTCCGCCATCTTCCTGCTGCCCTGCTTCGCGCTGCTGACCTGGCTCTATTTCCTCTGACCGGCCAGACGGGCGTCATCCCTGCGCGGGCGTTGCAAGATACCCGCGCAGCGTGGTGGTGAGCCATCTGGTCAGCAGCGCCTTCTCGAAGCGCAGCGGATCGACCGCGCGTGACGCCACCGGGTCCATCAGGTAGTTGAGGCTTCGGATCGTTTCCTCGCCGCGCGCCAGCACGCGTCCGTTCCGGCGCAGCGTGTAGGCGAGCCTGATGGACGGCCAGGTGTCCTCCCGCATCACCCGAAGCGTGCCGGTGCGTGAGGCGAGCGGATTGATCGTGCCGGCGAGGTCGAGGTCGAGAACGCTCACCTCCAGCGTGTCGCCGGCCGGCAGCCGCGTGGCCGCTAGCCGCTCGAGAATGCGGGCGAGGCCTTCCAGCGTGAGCCGCTGATCGACCGGGCTCCAGCCGAGATTGCCGTCGGTGTAGGTCTGCGGCGCGACGAAGGCCACGCGCGCCGCTCCGGCCGTTGCCGTGGCGGGAGCGAGCCCGGCAAAGGTGGCGAGGATCAGGGCACAGGCAGCGGGGCGCATGGCGGGCCTTCCTCCGGGGGAGGCCCATGCTGCCATCATTCGGCGGCGATGGCCAAGCTCGGCTGCGCGCCGCGCACCTCGTCGTCGACGAGGCTCTCGAAGCGCGCGAAGTTGTGGCCGAACCGTGTGACGAGCTGGCGCGCGGTCTTGGCGTAGTCCATCCGGCTCGCCCAGCTTCGGGCCGGATCGAGCAGGCGGGCGTCCACGCCGTCCACGGCTTTGGGAACGACAAAGCCGAAATGGCTGTCGGTGCGCCATGCGCCGGCCTCCAGCGTGCCGTCGAGCGCCGCCGCGACGAGGCGGCGGGTGGTATCGAGCGGCACGCGGCGGCCGATGCCGGGCTTGCCGCCGATCCAGCCGGTATTCAGCAGCCAGCATGTCAGTCCCTCGCGGGCGACCAGCGGGCGCAGCAGCGCGCTCGTGCGGGCGGGATGAAGGGCGAAGAACGGCGCGGCGAAGCCCGCTGCGAAGGCGGCCTGGGCTTCCTCGATCCCGGTACCGGTTTCCGGCAGTGTTGCGCTGTAACCCGACAGGACATGGTAGATGGCCTGCGCCGGCGTCAGCCGGGCGAGCGGCGGCAACACGCCCAGCGGGTCGCAGCTCAGCAGGAACAGCGCGGCCGGCTCGCCACCCGCTGCTGCGGTACCGAGCGCGGCCAGCGGCAAGGCGGCGCGGGCATTGTCGGCCGGGCTGTCCGTCGCCAGCCGGAGCGCGCGGGTTTCGGCGTCGAGCGGCACATTCTCCAGCACCGTGCCGAACCGGGCGAGCGCGCCGGCGGCCGCGGGTTCGGCCTCGGGCGAGAGATGATCGGCGCGCAGATAGCAGCCCGCCTCCAGCGCGCGAACGCCCTCCGCCCGCCAGCCCAGTGCGCCGTCGGCGATAAGCCGGCGGCCGGGGCTCACGGTCAGCGCCGTCTTCCCGGTGGCGGGCAGGCCGAGGAACAGCGCGATGTCGCCGGCCTCGCCCGCGCTGGCCGAGGCTGCGAGGGGCAGGGCGCCGGCTTCCGCCAGCATGGGGCCGAGAGCCAAAAGCAGGCCGGCGCGCAACTCCCCGGCATGGGCGCTGCCGGCAAGCAGCACCAGCCCGGCGGCGATGTCGGCGGCGAGAACGGTGGGCCCGCGAACGCCATGTTTCTCGGGCTCGGCCTTGAAGCTCGGCACGCAGATGAGGGTGAGGCGCGGCGTGGCGCCGACAATGGCCTCGGTCTCCAGCGGGCGCAGCAGGTTGCGGATGGCGAGCGCGTGCCAGGCGTGCTCGGTCAGCAACCGTACCGGCACGTCGTCGGCCATGACATCCTGCGCGAACAGGGTGCGCGTGCTGGCATAGGCGAGAAAATCGGACTTGAAAGCGTCGAAACTCGCGCGGTTGAGGGCGTTGGCGCCCTCCCAGTCCACGGTCTCTTCGGTGGCGGGCTCGCGGACGATATAGTGGTCGGCCGGGCTCACATGGCGGTGCGCACCGCTGTCGGCCACCAGCGCGCCCTGCGCGGAAAGCCGGGTTTCGCCACGGGCGATGGAGCGTTCGTAAAGCGCGGCCTCGGTGAGGTTCCAGAACAGCTTGCCCGTGCCGTCAAGCCCAAGGGCTTCAAGGCCGTGCTGCTCATTGCGCGTGCCAGACTGTTGCAAGGTCGGCTCCTCCTGACGCGGGACAGACAGGGGCACCGGGGGCACCCGCGAGGGGTTTTGGCCGACATTCCGGGTCGATTGTGTGACGAAACCGGGCCCAACCGATGGTCATAGGTTAAGGCCTGGCATCTCCCGTTACCTTAATGGGCCGAATCCATGGTCGCGCCGCGCGCCTTGTTGGCCAGTTCCACCAGGATTTCCCGCATGGCGCGCGCCGTCGTGGCGCGGCGGGGGAAATCGAGGCGACGGACCTCGATGCCGGACATCAGGTCGCAGCCGGCGGGATCGATTCCGATCAGGCGCCAGTCGCCGGGTCCCGTGCCGAGAAGCTGCATGGCATAGAGCGTGATCGCGTCACGATGGTCCGCGTTCATGTGGGCGACGGCGCTTTCCTCCGCCGCCAGCATCTCCGCCGCGTCGGAGATGTCGAGGATGAGGTCGGCGCGGGCGAGATCGGTGATGCGGCCGAAGCCGGCCACGAGATGCGCGCCCGTCACCTCCAGCCGATAGAAGGCGAAATCGGCGAAGCTGGCGAAGCCCGCCGCGTCCGGGTGGCGGGCGAGGAAGCGGCGGCGTGCCGTGCTGGCCTCGTCGGCCTCACTTATCCTGACAATCCGCCCCATCAAACCGGCCCGCGCGCCCTGGAGCTCCTCGCCGGTGCGGCGCTCGTCGAGCAGAAGCGAGACCCGGTCATCGGCAAGAACGTTGCGGGTGTGCCGTGCGAGATCCGAGAGGAGGAGAAG
>JAEZMI010000140.1 GCA_023414975.1 Pseudomonadota bacterium
GGTGGGACGCGGCCTTTTCTCTTTCAGGACGCCGACGTATCCGGCCGTCAGTTGGCCGTCGCGGCGCCGACGACCGCGCCCGTGCCGGCACCGATCGCCGCGCCAACGGCCGCGCCCGTGCCACCGCCCGCAATGCCGCCGATGATCGCGCCCGCGCCGCCGCCGATCAGCGCGCCCGTGCCGGCACGACGCTCCGTGGTGGTGCAGCCGGCCAGCGCCAGGGCGAGGACGGAAAGAGCAGCGACTTTGACGGCGACAGACTTGGCCATGGGCGAATCTCCTGCGGGAACTCCTCAATTGTCATAGCGGTACTCACATGGGCCGACAATCGAGCTCCACGCCGGGCCCGCGAGCATCGCCGTACTATTGGCAGTCGCGGCCACTCCCGCCATGTGCAGAGCCCGGATCAAACGACTTGGTTCAACTTGCACCACAACTAGAGGTACCATAGAACCATTAACTATTCTCCCGGTTGAGACGCATGCCCGGAGGCTGTAACGCTGGGGTAATGCCGCAGCGGCGCCGCCAGAGCGCGCACGGCGCAGGGACGGCAACAGGAAGCCGAACGCGCGTATGGAGCGTCAAACGGAAGGGAACCCGGCGCTCGGCGCCGACGGCGCGCCGCGCGGCCGGCGCTTCGGCGCCGTGCTGGCATTTGCCCTGCTGCTCGGCGCCTGCGCGGGCCGTCCGGTGGGGGTGCTGAGCCCCGTGCCCGAGCCGGCGCCGAACGCGACGCGCGTCGAGATGCTGGTCGCGACCACCCGCGCGCCCTCGGACAATCCCGCCATCCTGTTCACGGGCGAGCGCGGGCGGAATGTGGCGCTGACCGCCTTCACCGTCTCCATCCCGCCCGACGCCAACCGCCGCATCGGCGAGGTGCAGTGGCCGCGCCGGCTGCCGGCCAATCCGGCCACGGACTTCGCCACGCTCAATGTCGAGCCGCTCGATGGGGCGAGCGCGGCCAGGACATGGCTGGACCGGCATCTGCCGCCGAGCGGGCGGGTGCTGATCTTCGTCCATGGCTTCAACAACCGCTTCGAGGACGCGGTCTACCGCTTCGCGCAGTTCACGCATGATTCCGGCTCCGATGTCGCGCCGGTTCTGTTCACCTGGCCGTCGCGGGCGCGGGTGTTCGATTATCTGTTCGACCGCGAGAGCACGATCTTCTCCCGCGACGCCTTTGAGGAAACCGTCTGGCAGGTGGCGCGCGACCCGCGGGTGAAGGACGTGACCATCATGGCCCACTCCATGGGCGCCTGGCTCGCCATGGAAGGGCTGCGTCAGATGGCGATCCGGCGCGGGGCGCTGCCGCCGAAGATAGGGAACGTCATTCTCGCCTCGCCCGATGTCGACGTGGACGTGTTCGCCACGCAATGGCGCGCGCTGCAGGACACCAGGGCGCGCTTCACGCTGTTCGTCTCGCGTGACGACCGTGCCCTGCGTGTCTCCAGCAGCCTTGCCGGCGGCATCGACCGGCTCGGCCTCATCAATGCCCAGGACTATTACCGGGAGCTGGAAAAGTCCGGCATCGTGGTGATCGACCTCACCGCCATGCGCTCCGGCGACGCCCTGAACCATGGCCGCTTCGCCTCCTCCCCGGAGGTGGTGCAGATGATCGGGCAGCGCCTGGTGAACGGGCAGACGGTGACGGACTCCAATGTCAGTCTGGGCGAGCGTATCGGCGTCGCCGCGATGGGGGTCGGCGAGACCATCGGCGCGGCGGCGGGCCTCGCGGTGAGCGCCCCCATCGCCGTGATCGACCCGGCGACGCGCGAGAATTACGGCGCGCAGGTGCAGGAGCTTGGCCGGTCCGTGCAGGAGACAGTGCGCGATCCCGGCGCGGACTGACGCCGGGATCGGCCCGGCGCGGCCGACGCCATGAGAAGGCGTGAACCGATCCGGCTGCGTGCCGGCCGAGCGGGCGCAGGCTTTACCAGGCGCGGACCCAGCGGCCGGGCTCATAGACCCAGCGGCCGCGGCGCAGTACCCAGCGCGGGCCGACATAGGTGAAGCCGCGGCGGGCCTCCTCCCAATGGCCGGGCACCCAGACCCAGCGGTGGCGCGCCGACCAGTTCCAGTGGCCGGGCACCCAGACATAGCCACGGCGCGGCGCCGGGCGGGGCTCACGGCGCGGGGGCGGCGGCGGGCCGGGAGGCGGTGCCGGCTGGGCGTCGGCTTCCGGCATCAGCGAGAGCCCCAGAGAGGCAGCAAGTGCCGTGGCGGCGAGACCGCGCAGGAGCGAGCGGCGAGACATCATCGGGTCGTCTCCAAGATGAAGGCATCCGGCCGGTTTACCGTCGGCACAGCTCCGCGCGGCCGACGGATTGCGGCGACGCGCAGGCGTCAACGCGCCCCTTTCATAATCGGCTTCGGCAGTGCCGTCTCCCCTATCCCGTCACCGGGCACGGGGCCGGCGGGGCTCGCGCGGAGGTGCTGCCATTTCACGCGGAAGCAGCGTATGATGCGCCGGCACCGCCGGGCGCAGAAAGATCCGGCGGGCATCCGGGAGACATGCCATGCACACACTTCGCGCCACACGGCGTCGCCTGCTGCAATGGGCCTCGCTCGCCACGCTCTGTGCTTTCTACCCCCTCCCCGCCGATCTCGCCCGCGCGCAGGAAGCGGGCGCCGATGCCACCTGGAAGGCGCTGAAGCCGGATGTCTTCGGCGAACAGCCGATAACCGAGGCGAGCCCGCTGGTGCGGCTGGCCGCGCCGACGCGGGCGGAGGACGCCGCCATGGTCCCGGTGGAAGCGGAAGTGATGCTGCCGGCCGGCGATACCCGTACGGTGAAGAAGCTCACCCTCATCGTCGACGAGAATCCGGCGCCGGTGGCCGCGACCTTCAGCTTCGGCGGGGAGCGGCACGACGTGACGCTCGGCACGCGGCTGCGGGTGAACTCCTATTCCTATGTGCGCGCCATCGCCGAACTCTCGGACGGCTCGCTGCACATGAATGCCCGCTATGTGAAGGCCTCCGGCGGCTGCTCGGCGCCGGCGCTCAAGCACGAGGAACAGGCGCTCAAGAACATCGGCCAGATGAAGCTGCGCGTGGTGCAGGATGCCAAGGCGGGAACGCCGTCGGGCGACGCCACCCAGGCCAACCGGCTCTCCAAGCTGCAACTGATGATCCGGCACCCCAACTATTCCGGGCTCCAGATGGATCAGGTGACGCGGCTCTACATCCCCGCAAAGTTCGTCGACAATATCGAGGTCAAGCAGGGCGACGACCTCGTCTTCTCCATGGTCGGCGGCATTTCGCTGAGCGAGGACCCGGCGATCCAGGTCTCCTACGAGCCGACCGGGCGCGAGATCGACGTGCAGGCCGCCGACACGGACGGGCGGAGGTTCGAAGGCGCGCTGAAGCCGGCGGGCTGAGGTCAGGCGGCGCTCAGTAGAAGCAGGTGACTTCCGCTTCCGCCTGCGCGCGCCGCAGATCCGCGACCATGTCGCGAAACATGCCTGTGGAGCGGAAGACCTCGGCCTGCTGGCCGGCGACCTGGCCGACGCTGAGGATGGTTTCAGCCTCCACATATTTCGCGTAGGGCAGGATGGTGGCGATGGTGTCGATGGAGCAGGAACACTTCTCCAGCGATTGGCGGGTCTGCCCGTTCGCAACCATGCAGGCGAAGACATAGTCGGCGCGCGCAACCGTCGGGTAATCATTGACGAGGCCGTCCGTGGGGGCGACCGGGGCCGGCTTGCTCGCACCGGCGGGGGTCGGCGCCATGTTGGCGGCGGCGGGGTCGGCGGGGCTCGCGCCCTGCGCGGCGGCGGCGCTCACACCGAGGGTGAGGCTGAGAAGGGCGGCGGCGATGATGCGCATGGTTTCCTCCCGGCCGCGATCGGCGCGGCTCGTTGTCAGGCTCATTTGGTGGGCGGCGTTGCCCCGGTCAGCGTCAGGCTGGTCTCGATGATGTTGCCCCCGCCCTCCTTGGCGGGCGTGACCACGCGGATCGAGTAAAGCCCGCCCGGCACCGCGTCGGCGAACAGAAACTCGTAGCGCCGATTGGCCAGTTCCAGCAGCTTGTCCTTGTTCGGGTCTTCGACGAAGGGGGTCATGATGAGCTTCCAGCCCTCGACCGTTTTGCCGTCGAAGGTAAAGCTCGCGGGCTCCACCGTGCCGGTGCCCAGATGCTCGCGCAGGCGGTTGCGCAGATAATACGGGCTGCCCTTGCTGAGCTGCGCCATCTCCTTCACGTCGCGTTCGAGCAGCACGAGCGAGATGGGGTTGCCGTTCATGGTCGGGAACGGTCCGGCCTCGCTTTCGCGGTCGCCACGGTGGATTTCCACGCTGGCGATGCGCTTGCTCGCGTCATCGGCCGGGGCCGTCACCTCCATGTCGATGGTTTCCTCGAAACCCTCGCCAAGGTCCGCCTTGCTGGTCGTGTGCTTGTACACGTAGTTCAGCGTCGTGCCCGGCGCGACGCGCGAGAGATAGGGTGCCTCGAAGAACACCTGATTTCCGGTGGGCGCGGCGCTGGCGGGGCTCGCCAGATGCGGACCGGCAAGCAGCGCGGCGGCGAGAAGCAAGGCAAGACGCCGCATCGGCGTTACTCCCATCAATCGTCTAATTATTGCGGTCCGGCGTCATGTAGCGCCGGTAATCATATTCGCTGGCGCCGGTGGCCGCGTCGGTCTCGGCCAGCGCCAGCATGTGGGCGTGCAGCGGCGACTTGTGGCAGGCGGGATCGGTGGCGGCGGCGTCCCCGGCAATGGCCATGGCCTGGCAGCGACAGCCGCCCCAGTCCAGTTCCTTGCGCTCGCAGCTCTGGCAGAGCTCGGGCATCCAGTCCGTCCCGCGGAAGGCGTTGAAGGCCGGCGAGTTCACCCAGACGTCGTCCAGCGCATGCTCGCGCACATTCCAGAAATCGAGGTTCGGAATGGTCTCGGCGGCATGGCAGGGCAGCACGCGGCCCGACGGCGTGACGTTGAGCGACTGGCGGCCCCAGCCATTCATGCAGGGCTTGGGATACTTCGCGTAATAGTCCGGCACCACCGCGTCGATGGTGAGCCGGCCCTTGAGCCGCGCGCGCGCCTCCTCCACCACGTCGAGCGCCCAGAACACCTGATCGCGCGTGGGCATCAGCGCGCCGCGATTGCGCAGCGCCCAGCCATAATATTGCGAATGGGCGATTTCGATACGCTTGGCGCCGAGGGACAAAGCCAGCTCGATGAAGTCCGGGATCTGGTGGATGTTGGCGCGATGCACCACGGAGTTGATGGTGAGCGGCAGGCCGAGCCGGCGCACCTCATGAGCAACGGCAAGCTTCCTCTCATGCGCGCCGCGGAAAT
>JAEZMI010000217.1 GCA_023414975.1 Pseudomonadota bacterium
GTCTCGTTCATGCTTGCGGGCCTGGGCATCGACGCGGGGGGTGAACCGCTCGACGCCACGATCAAGCCGGCTAAGGCTTTCGAGCGTGAAGATGCCGGCGCTTACCCCCGCCAAGTGCGCCGCCCCAATCGCGGAGAGTTCGGCGACCGGGGTTCGGTCGACCGGAAGTCCCATGACGTCGGCCTCGAACTGCATCAATTGGTCGTTGCGGGTCGGACCACCATCGACGAGGACACGTTCAACCGGAGCACCCGCTGCGGAAAAGGCGTCGATCACGTCCGCGATCTGATGGGCAATGGAATCCAGCGCGGCACGGGCAAAAGGAGCGCGGGTGACGCCGAAGGAAAATCCGGTGGCGATTGCGCATGCGCTCGGATCCCACCACGGCGCGGCGAGTCCGCTAAAGGCCGGCACGAGCGAAACCCCTTGCGAATCCGGAGCGGATGCGGCCAGGCCGGCGAGTTCCTCGGTGGATATGCCTAGAAGTTCCGCGGCCCATGTCAGCGTTGAACCGGAACTGCGGTTAACACCTTCATAGGCGAGCGCAGGTTCGTCGAGGCTCCATGCGAGCGTCAGGCACAGGCCGGGCGCGCCAGCCTGTCCGTCCTTCACCACGGCGCGGTCGACGAGCCCCATGACTGAAGCGCCGGTTCCATGCGTGGCCTTAACCGGGCCAGGTGCGAAAGCGCCATGCGCGAACAATGCGGCGTGCGAGTCGGCAAGGACCGCGCCGATCGGTGTACCATCGGGCAATGGATCCAGCCCTTTGGTGGACGGGAACGGCCCGGCCGATCCAACCACGCGCGGCAGTGCCGCCAGCGGCACATTGAAAATGGAGAGCAGTTCTTCGTCCCAACAGGCGTCAACGACATTGAACAACTGCGTGCGCGAGGCATTGCCTGCTTCGATGACCGGCTCGCCGCCGAACCGCGACAGGAGAAAGGCGTCGATGGTGCCGATGCAGATGTCGCCGGCCTTCGCGCGAGCCTGGCCGTTGGGCATCCGGTCGAGAAGCCAGCGCGCCTTGGCCGCCGAGAACATCGGGTCGAGCGGCAGTCCGCTCAATCGACGGATCGTGGAAGAGAAACCGGCAGCGTGCAGGGCTGCGCAATCGCTCTCGGTGCGCTTGTCCTGCCAGGAAAGCACCGGTGACAGGGCCTCGCCCGTACGGCGGTCCCATATGACGCAGGATTCACGCTGGTTGCTGAAGCCCACCGCGGCGATCTGCTTGGCGGTGTCGGCCTCCAGTGCATCGTGAACGGAGCGCCGCACGCTCGCCAAGATTTCCTCGGCGTCCTGCTGAACCCAACCGGGCTGAGGCGCTGCAATCGAAACAGGCGACTGTGCACGTGCGACGATGGCGCCTTCGGAATCGATGACCAAAGCCTTGGTCGAACCTGTTCCCTGATCGATAGCGAGAATACGGCCGCCTGACATGCTAGCGCGCTTCCCTCTCAAGCGTGATCACTGCGGCGACCCTCCCGATGCATATTTATTCAGTACTGCATATAACCATGCATCAGAATGGATGATGGTGTCAACCGCGTGTCGGCGCGGAGCGCAGCCTCCTGCTGAAGGCCTTCATGGAGGACTCGTTTCGATCGGTCGGCCGGGGCGGCGTTCCGAACGAGGAAGACGGCGAGGTTCGTGTGAAATGCACGCACGAGCGAGCCGACCAGGCTCGGCTATGCTTTCTGTTGTGCGGTAGTTATCCTGGATGCGGCAATCGTTGCGTTGCCGAGAGCGAGGCTGGGGCAAAGGCTGCCGGCGCGTTGGCAGGCGTCAGGCCGGAGGCTGCCCCGGACGCTGCTCCAGTCACACGTCAGAGAAGCTTCTCAGCGGTGAAGCGGTCGGTCACAAGCACGTTGACAAGCTTGCCGGTCAGGCTGGCGCGAATCGCCTCGACCTTCTGGCTTCCGCCGGCCACGCCGATCACCCGAGGCACGGCTTTCAACTCTTCGAGGCTGATTCCGATGACCCTGTCATCAAGCGGTCCATAAACAGGTTGGCCCTCGTGATCGAAGAAGCGCAATGAGCTTTCACCGACCACGCCCATGCGCGCGAGCTCGTCGATTTCCTCGTCGGTGAACGCGCTGCCCGAATTGGCAAAGACGGCCGAAGGCCGCAACGTCCCGATGCCGACCAGCGCGACCGTCAATCGCCGGAACTGGTCCATCACGGCGCGTACATAGGAGTCGCTGAGCATCACCTGCCGGGCGGCTGGCGAACTGACCACTCCCCGTGCCGGCAACAATTGTGGCTCTGCGCCGGTAAGCATCGCCAGTCGAGTGACCATCTGCGTGGCATGGCTTTGCACCGATGGGTTGCCAATCCCTCCCACAATCTGCACCACACGCTCAGCCCGCAACCGTTTGATCGGCCGGATGGCATCGACTGTCCGCAGGAGCGAGATACTCCAGGAGGAAACGCCGATGACCTCGCCTTCGCCAAGTGTCGATTCGAAATAGTGCCCTGCTGCGGACCCGATAGCCGAAAGAATCGGCTCGTCGCTGTCCTCGTAGCATTCTGCGACGATCGCCTCGTTGAGCCCGTAGCGCTGGCGCAGCCCGTCCTCGAGCTGCGGATAAGTCCCGCTTGGGACGTTTATCGAAACGCGGATCACGCCCTCGGACTCTGCGCGCTGCAGCAATCGCGACACCTTGGCCTGCGACAAGTGCAATTGCTCGGAAATCTGCGCCTGCTTCAGGCGGTCTTCGTGGTAGAGA
>JAEZMI010000220.1 GCA_023414975.1 Pseudomonadota bacterium
CTCAGCCAGATGCCGGAGGGCCAGCGCTATTTCTGCATCGCCAAGTCGATCACCAAGGGCGGCTACCGCCACAACGCGCCGCGCCGGCACCTCGCCATCGGCCTCGGCTGCCACATCAGCCACGCGCACCAGATGGTCTATTCCGACGGCATGAACCTCGCCGACCCCTCGCAGACCGTGCCGATCGGCGTCGGCTGCCGCATCTGCCCGCGCCTCGATTGCGAACAGCGCGCCCAGCCCCCGGTCGACCACCGCTTCACGCTGAACGACACCGACATGGCCGAGAGCTTCTACGCCACGGCGCGGCGGGGGTGAGCGGAAGGTTCGGCCGAAGTATTTCGCGCTGGGTCCCGGATCGGCGCTCCGGCTTCGCCGTCCATGGTCTGGGACACGAGCGGCCAACGTGTCCCGGACCAGGTGCGCCTATGCGCACCGCCGATCCGGGACCCAGGGAAGAGTCTTCGGCAAATTCGTTGACGCGGCATACCGCCGGCGTCCTTCGAGGCCCGGCTGCGCCAAGCGCCTCAGAAAAACGCGGGTCATCCCGAGGGGCGGGCGTCAGCCGGCACAATGTCATCCCCGGGCTTGGCCCGGGGATCCACGAATTTGACGGGGACAGCGGCAGGAGAGTCGTGGATGGCCGGGCCAAGCCCGGCCATGACGTTCCTCTTGGTCTCCCCCCTCAATGGCAGCAGGAGCCCCCGCCCCCCTTCGCGCCCCCCTTCGCGCCGCCTTCCTCGCCCGCCTCCCGGTTGTCGCGCGACTGGGCGTTCTTCTCCGGGGGCAGGTCCATGGCGATGTTGGCGGCGAAGAAGCCGTTCGGCTTCAGGAGGAAGCCGGCATATTCCACCGGCATGATCGGGAAGTCCTCCGGCTTGCACACATGGGTGTGGCCGAAGGAGTGCCAGAGCACGACATCCTCGTTCTCGATCGGCCGGTTCCGCTTCACATAGGCCGGCAGCCCGCCGCCGCCCGCATTCACCTTCGGGTAGTCGCCCGAGGCGTATTTCTCCGCCGCATCGAAGGCCGTGACCCAGACGTGCTTCTTGGCGAAGCCGCCGCGCTGGGCGACGCTGGAGTCCTCCTGCGCCAGCATCACCGGCGTCGGGTTGACGACGAGCTTGTAGCCCGGCGCCTTGCCCACGCTGTTCACCCGGTTGGGGTTCGACACTTTCCAGTAGCGGCCGGTCTCGCCATTGGCGAGCGCCGGGCTGTCGAGTTCGCGCTTCAGCGTGCGGGATCGGGTGTCGAACACGTTGCCATGGGGGTTGTCCTCGCCCCACGGGCGGGGGACGAATTCGTGCTCGGTCACGGTGTTGCCGCCGCCGTCGATGTCCATGTGCAGGCGGGCGTTGAAGAAATGCTGGTGCGTCGGCCCGCCCAGCCCCTCATCCACCATGCCGCCCCAGGCATACGCCTCGCCCGGCGCCACCGCGGCGGTCTGGATGATGCCGGTCAGCTTGGCTTCGAGCTGGATCGTGCCGTCCTGGTAGAGATACCAGTAGAAGCCGTAATCGTAATTGCCGACCGTGGCGAAGAAGGAGATGACGAGCCGCCGCGAGCGCCGCGTTTCATAGATGCCGTTGCGGAATTCATAGTGCTTCCACAGCGTGCCGTAGTCCTCCTCGTGCATGCAGATGGCGTTCTTCATCACGAAGGGCTGGCCGAGGTCGTCGGCGGCGGGCACGTCGAAATAATGGATGTGGCCGAGGCAGTCGCAGCCGAGTTCGAGCTGGTTGGCGAGCCGCCCGAGGCCGTATTCGCCGGCGTCGAAGGCGCTCTTCCAGTAATGGTTGGTGGTCGGGTCGGCATAGGGCACGACCATCTCGGTCACGCTGGCGCGGAAGATCACGGGGCGCACCCGCCCGCCGTCGCGGATCGCCAGTTCGTGCAGCACCAGCCCTTCGCGCGGGGTGAAGCCGACGCGGAAGCTCCAGTTCTGCCATTCCACCCGCCAGCCATCGACGGTGAAGCTCGGCCCTTCGGGCTGCACGATATGCAGGGGCTTCACATCGGTGCGCGTCTCGGGAAAGGCCTCGCGCCCATAATTGCGCGTCTTCTTCGGCACCGGGATGATCGTCTCGTCGTCCACCAGGTCGACGATCCTGTTGGCGACGAGATCGACCACCGCCACCACGCCCTCGATCGGGTGAGCATAGCCATTGTCGCGGATGTCCCCGCGCCAGTAGGAGACCGCCCGCACGATGCGCCGGCCCTTCTCGAAATCCCGGCCGAAATAGCCGGCCGAGAAGGGGTCGACCTGCACCAGCGGGATGTCGTCCTCGGTGATGCCGCGCTTGGCCACCGCCGCCCGCCAGGAGGGATCGGCCTTCACGATCTCCTCCGCGCGGACGAACTCCTCGATCATGATCGGCGGCTGCCCGTAGGGCGGCTGGTCATTCGGCAGCGTGGTGAACGACACCACCTGCGCGGTTGTGAGATCGACGATCGCCTCGCTCGCCGTGCCGGTCGTCACCTCCAGCACCAAGAGGAAGGCGAGGCGGGGCAGGGCACCGCCCGCGCGCCAGGCGGCAAGCTCCGCCTTGGCGGGCTCCTCCAGCCGGATGATCGGGAAGCGGTGATAGGCCCCGAGACTTTTGGCGCCGGTGAGGATAGCGACCGCCTGCGCGATCTCGGCGGTGCTCAGCGGATCGAGCGGATGGGCGATGTCGACTTTGGCGTCCATGGCGGACCTCCCGGTAAGGCGAAAATCAGCGGCGGGGTGCGGGACCGCGCCCGATGGGGCGGAGGATCAGCGCTGCGGCGCGGCGGCGCAGACCACCGTGTCCGGCGGCGCGCCCAGCGCCTGGTGCAGGCAGAACAGGTCGCACAAGCCGTGCGTGCCGATCAGCGCCAGAAGCAGCAGGCCAAGGCTCATGCCGGCGAGCGCGGCGGTGGCAAGCTCGCGCCCGAGCGGGCGGGGGGCGGCAAGACCGAGCGCGCTCACGCGAACACCTCACCGAGGCTGGCATAAAGCGCCGGCCGGTGCTGGCGCAGATAAAGCGCGAAGCCGGCGCCGAGCAGAAACACCGCGGCGAGCCCATAGGGGAAGGCCATGACCAGCGGGCTCTCGCTGCCGGTGAGCAGCGACAGGTTGGCGGCGACCAGAACCAGCGCGCCGACGAGGCCGACGAGTCCGAGCATGGGCGCGATCCGCGTCGTCCAGAGCCCGTGACGGGTCGGCGTCTTCAGGAAGAAGCGGATCACCGCCAGTGACACCAGCACCTGCACGGCGAGGATGCCGAGCACGGCCAGCGCCGACATGAAGGAGAACAACGTGGTGTAGGGGTCGGCGCCCGCCGCGATGAACAATGCGAGGATCACCGCCGCCACCGCGCTCTGCACATAGCCGGCGATATGCGGCGAGCCGTGCACCTCATGCACCTTGCCGAGCGCGCGCAGCGCCAGCCCCTCGCGCCCCAGCGCGAAGAAGTAGCGGTTCAGCGTGTTGTGGAAGGAGAGGATGCAGGCGAAGAGCGAGGTGATGAGTAGCAGGTTCATCACCTCGACCGACCAGCCGCCCAGCACTTGCGCGGCGGCGGTGAAGTAGAAGGCCTCAAGCCCCTTCTCGGCGACAGCCTGCACCTGCGAGGGGCCGTAGAACTGCACGGCGGCCCAGGTGGAGAAGGCGTAGAACAGGGTGATCAGCAGCACCGCGACATAGGTGGCGCGCGGAATGGTCCTTTCCGGCGCCTCGGCTTCCTCGCCGAAGATGGCGGTGGCCTCGAAGCCGATGAAGGAGCCGATGACGAACACCAGCGCCACGCCGAGCCCCGGCGCGAAAACCACCGAGGGCGCGAAGGCGGCGAGCGAGAAGCCCTCCGGCCCGCCGCCGCGCAGCAGGATGCCGATGTCGAGCAGCAGCAGGATGGCGATTTCCGCCACCATGCACACGCCCAGAATGGTGCCGGAGAAGGCGATGTTGCGCTGGCCGCAGGCCATCACCGCGATCAGCGCCACAAAGGCCCAGACCCACCAGGGCGCGTCGAGGCCGAGCGGCGCCAGCGCGCCGGCGACGAAGACGCCGAACAGGGCGTAGATCGCGATCTGCACCGCGCTGTAGGTGACGAGCGCCAGCATCGCCCCGCCGACCCCGGCGGGCTTGCCGATGCCCTGCGCGATATAGGTGTAGAAGGCGCCGGCCCCGCCGACATGGCGGCTCATGGCGGTGAAGCCGACCGAGAAGACGAGGTAGAGCAGCCCTGCCAGCACGAAGGCGCCGGGCACGCCCGGCCCGTTGCCGAAGGCGAAGGCGGCCGGCGAGGCGCCGACCACGGCGGTCAGCGGCGCGGCCGCGGCCACCACGAAGAACACGATATGGGCGAGGCCGACGGAGTTTCTCGCCAGCACGGCGGAGCCGGCGCTCGCGGGCGCGGCGCTCGGCACTGGGGCACTGGTCACGGCGTCGTTCAAGGACATGAAGACCCCCTCTGGTTGAGGCATTTATTTCCTGGCGCGAATATCGAGGCCGCCGCGTGGTCCCGGAATTGCTGGTTATGCCAAGATTTCGATAAATCGCGCCAGCGACGGCGCCGGAGCCGCCACCGATGGCAAATGCACCGAATTTGACCGTGCGCGTGCCTGAAATCGCTTCAATCCGGGCCTCCGTGTTGCTCAGCCTCGTCACCCATCTCGACCGGCTGACGGGCAAGACCGACATGATCCTCGCCGGGCACGGGCTCCTGCGCTCGCAACTGGAAGACCCTTACGCCCTCATCCCCATGGCGCGCTATCTCGCCGTGTTCGAGGACGCGGCGGTCCATAGCGGCGATCCGCATTTCGGCGCCCGGCTCGGCGCCGCGTTCCGCCCGGCCGATATCGGGCCCATCGGCATGCTGTTCGCTCTCTCCGGCACCATCCGCGCCGCGCTGGCGCGCATGGCCACGCACATGGCGGTGCTGCAGGGCGCGACCGCCATCGGCATGATGGAGGAAGGCGAGGTCGTGGTGTGGAGCTATCGGCTCGAAGACCCGCGCCTGTGGCCGCGCCGGCAGGACAGCGAGTACTCCGTCGCCGCCACCTGCCACATGGTGCGCGGCTGCTTTTCCGCCGGCTGGAACCCGGTGGAGGTGCATTTCGAGCACCCCGCTCCCGCCGACCCGGCGCCGCTGCAGCGCCTCTTCCGCTGCCCGCTGCTGTTCGGCCAGTCGGCGAACCGCTTCCTCGTGGCGAAGGCCGATGCCGACCGGGTGTACCGGGCCGAGGACGGCGACCTCATCGCGATGCTGGAGCGGCACGCGGCGGATCTCGGCGGGCGGGCGCAGCGGGCGCCGGGCCTCGCCGAGCAGGTGCGCGGCCTCATCGGCATCTATCTCGGCCACAAGCCGCTCACCCTCGCCGGCATCGCCGCCGAGCTCGCCGTCTCGCCCCGCACGCTGCAGCGCCGCCTCGCCGGCGAGGGGGTGAGCCTGCGCGACCTGGTGCGCGAGCAGCGCCGCGCGGTGGCCGAACATCTGGCCGGCGGCGGGCTCAGCAAGGCCCGCGTCGCCGAGGCGCTGGGTTATGCCGACAGCACGGTGTTCTGGCGCGCGCGGCGCGGCTGGCGGGGCAGGTTACCTAACCGGGATACCTAACCGGGATACCTAACGTCTTGCCGGCCCGTCTCGCGCGGAACGAAGCCCCGCCACGCCCGTTGTAGGCACGCTTGGGGGCCAATCGAGAATCGGAGAGACGACATGGCGGAGAAGACGCTGGACACCCTGTTCCACGAGACGCTCAAGGACATCTATTACGCCGAGCGCCAGATTTTGAAGGCCCTGCCGAAGATGGCGCGCGCCGCGCAGTCGCCGGAGGTCAAAAAGGCGTTCGAGCAGCACCGCGAGGAGACGCAGGGCCAGATCGAGCGCCTGCAGCAGGTCTTCGAGCTGATCGGCAAGCGCCCGCAGGGCAAGACCTGCGCCGCGATCGAGGGCATCATCGAGGAAGGCTCGGAGATCATGGACGAGTTCAAGGGCCAGCCGGCCCTGGACGCGGGCCTCGCCGCCGCCGCGCAGGCGGTCGAGCACTACGAGATCAGCCGCTACGGCACGCTGAAGCGCTGGGCGCAGGTCCTCGGCCTCAAGGAAGCCGTCACCCTGCTCGACGCGACGCTGCAGGAAGAATCGAAGACCGACGAACTGCTCACCAAGCTCGCCGATCAGGTCGCCAACGACAAGGCGCTCAAAGCCGCCTGATCGTCCACGCGACACGATCCCCGGACCCACCTGACCGGCGCCGCAAGGCGCCGGTTTTTTTAGCGGCGCGCGCCCGCATAGGCCTGCGCCACCGCCGCGATATCCTCGTCCTCCAGCCGCTCGGCGATCGTGCGCATGATGGCGCCATAGGAGGTGCCCCCGCGCGTGCCGGCCTTGAAGGCGCGGAGCTGGTCCGCCAGATAGGTCGCGTCCTGCCCGCCAAGGCGCGGATAGGCCGGGTTGCGGCGGGCGGCGGCGCCGTGGCAGCTCTGGCAGGCCGGCACGTCCGCCTGCGGCAGGCCCTCCCGCGCGATCCGCGCCCCACGGCTCTCCCCCGCCGGCGCCGCCTCGGAAAGGCCGGGGAGCCCGGCATAATGGCGGGCCACCCGGGCGAGCGCGGTCTCGTCCAGCCCGTCGACGGCGAATTCCATATAGGCGCTGTGGCGTGCCCCGGTGGCAAAGGCGCGCAGGCTCTGCATCAGATAAGGCTCGCTCTGCCCGGCCAGCACCGGGAAGGCGCCCGGCATCGAACCTTCCGCTCGTGAGCCGCCCTCCGTGCCATGGCAGCGGGCGCATCCCTGAAGCACGGGGTCGTCCGGCACGGGGGGCCCGAAGGCCATGGCGCGATACTCGGCCGCGCTCATCTTCGGCAAGGCCCGCACGAAGGCGACCATCGCCCACACCTCGTCCTGCCGCCCCCGCGCGATCCAGGCCGGCATCCCCGTATATTTGATGCCGTGGCGGATGATGCGGGAGAGTTCCCGCGGGCTCCACTTCTCCGCCGAGCCATCGAGCGCGGGCGGGCGCGGCGTCATGTTGGCGGGCAGGATCGGCCAGTTTCGCGCCGGCGAGCCGTGGCAGAAGGCGCAGGCGGTCTCGAAATGCCCGGCGGCGCGGCGCACGCGCGCGGGGTCGTCGAGATCGGCCGGCGGCGCCTCTTCCAGCAGCGCATAGGTGCGCGTGTAATTGCCCATCGCCCAGTGCAGCGCCCAGTTGGTGATCCGCCAATGCCCGCTGCTGGCACCGATATTGATGAGGCCCGACCAGGCCAGCAGCAGGCCGGCCACGGCAAGCCCCGCCAGCGCGAGGAGAAGGCGGCGCCAGCTGAGTGCCGGAAGCCAGTTGAGCGAACGCCGGTCGGGTCGCCTCATCGCGTGGCCTCCCCCTGTTGGGCGCGGGCCTCGGGTTTGGCGACGGCCTCCGGCTCGGCGAGCAGCACGCGGCCCATCAGCACGAGCCCGCCGATCAGATAGGCCGCCCCGCCCACCAGCAGCATGACGATGCCGCCGAGCTGCTGGTCGGCCACCTGCGTGGCGGTGTCGCCCATCTGGCCGTGATGGCGGTAGAGCGGGCGCCCGGCGAAGGCGATCAGCGCGCCGAGCAGCGTCATGTGCATGGAGGTGATCAGCAGGCCGAGCGTTCCCGTCAGCCCCCGGCTGAGTCTGGTGCCGGCGGTGTGGCCGAGGCAGGCGACCCAGACCAGCACGCCGACCAGAAAGAACGAGCCCTGCTCGAACACCAGCATTATTGTGCTGCTGCGCGCCGCTCCGTGCAGCACCGGCAGGTGCCAGCCCCAGACGACCACGAATTCCAGCATGGCGGCGATGAGCGGGCCGAACATCAGCGGATGGCGCGGGGAGGGGTCGAGCGCCCCGCCGGCGATGCCGAGCGCGATCAGCGGCGCGCAGATGGCGACCACGCCCATATGCATCGTCATATGCGCGGTGAAGGAGTGCTGGGCCATGGCCGGCAGCGGCCCGCCCCAGATGAGCCCCAGCAGGATCGCGCCGATGATGAGGGCCAGATCGCGCATCAGCGGCAATCCGTGATGAAGAGGACCGGCAGGGCGACGAACAGCACGGCGACGGCGCTGAGCGCGCTTACCAGAAGCGTCGAGAGGCCGAGGAAGTGCTGGCGGTCCTCGTCGGTCGCCTGATCGTGCGGGGGCATGTCGGAGCCGAAGCCCCAATGGCGCACGGCCTGCCAGCCCGACAGCAGAATGGCGCCGAGCGCCGACAGAGTGGCGAGGCCCACCGCGATCTGCACCCCATCGAGGTCGGTCTGCGGGTCGCGCGCGCAGGCGATGGCGGCGGCGACATAGCTGAAGGTGAAATGCCCGGCCCAGACGGCGGGCGGCAGGATCAGCGTCCAGAGATTGGCCGTGTCGCGTCGCCAGATTCGCATCGCCCCCTCCCTAATTCGCCGCCAGCGGGAACAGGGCGATCACCGCCCCGGTCACGAGGGCGGTCAGGGCGGCGAAATGCCAGTAGAGCACGACGTTCAGCAGGTCGATGTCGTGCTGCCGGGTCAGCTTGCCGGAGAAGCTGCCGGCGAGGCAGTAGCCCTGCATGAGCACGCCGACGAGGTTGTGCAGCGCCGCCCAGATCACCAGCACCCAGACGATGGCGTCATAGACGTGCCGGGTCGGCTCCAGCGCCGTCACCCAGGGGCCGGCGAGCAGGCCCGCCCCGCCCGCCAGCGCCGCCAGCGCCGCGAGCGCGAGAAGGGCGCGCAGCAGCCCCGCCCGGCCCGCGCGGTTCGCCCGCCGCGCCGCCAGCATCAGCCCCCAGGCGAGAAGGCTCGCGCCGACGCCGAGCGCGGGAAACAGCAGCCCCGGCCCGTTGGCGTGCGCGGGCGGGAACACGTCGTGAATGGTCCAGTAGTAGAAATAGCCGAAGATCAGGCTGATGAAGGCGGTGCCGTCGCCGACCATGGTGATGAACATGGCCCACCAGCCAACCGACGGCGCGCCGGAGGCATAGAGCTTCAGCTCCCGCCCCATGCCGGCATCCTTGGCCGGCTTTTCCGGGATCATCGCCGTGCCCGTCCAGAGCCAAACCATGATGGCCGCGATGCCGCCGAGGCCCGAGACGAGCGCGGCGATCCACCAGTGGAAAGTGGCGAAGATGAAGCTGCCGCCGATCAGGAAGGCCGCGATCATCGGCTTGAAGCTGTCGCCGGGAATGCGCAGCACCTGCAAGGGCTCGGCGTCGAGCACGTCCGTCACCAGCGTCTCGCGCCGGCCCTCCGTCGCGTCGGGCAGGAAGAAGCGGCCCTCGTCGATGTCGCGAACGAGGTGTTCCTGCTGCCAGAGCGGGTAGCGGCTGGTGATGACGGGCACGGAGCGGATGCCCCAGGGCTCGCTGGGGTCGCCCGCCACCCATTCCAGCGTGCCCGCCTTCCAGGGGTTGCGCGGCGCCTTCGGCTTGCCGGGCCGGAGCACGTCGACCACCAGCACGACGACGCCCGCCGCCATGGTGAAGGCGCCGATGGTCGAGACCATGCTCAGCCAGTCCCAGCCCAGCCCTTCGGGGTAGGTGGCGACGCGCCGGGGCATGCCGCGCAGCCCGGTGAAGTGCATGGGCAGGAAGGCGATGTTGAAGCCGGCGAACATCAGCCAGAACGACCAGCGCCCCAGCCGCTCGGAGAGCATCCGTCCGGTGATGAAGGGGAAGAAGTAATAGACCCCCGCGATCAGCGGAAAGAACATGCCCCCGATCAGCGTGTAGTGCAGGTGCGCGACGATGAAGTAGCTGTCATGCGCCTGCCAGTCGAACGGCGCGAGCGCCACCATCACGCCGGTCAGCCCGCCGAAGACGAAGATGGCGAGCGCGCCGGTGGCGAACAGCATGGGGATGGAGAAGATCACCCGTCCCGCCAGCAGCGTGGCCGCGAAGACGAAGATCTGCACGCCGGTTGGAATGGCGATGGCTTCCGAGGCGGCGGAGAAGAAGCCCTGCGACACGGCCGGCAGGCCGATCGTGTACATATGGTGCGCCCACAGCCCGAAGCTGAGGAAGCCCGTGCCCACCGCCGCCAGCACGATCCAGCCATAGCCGAGGATCGGCCGCTGCGCGAAGGTCGGCACGATCATCGCCAGCAGCGCGATGGAGGGCAGGAAGATGATGTACACCTCGGGGTGGCCGAAGATCCAGAACAGGTGCTGCCACAGCACCGGGTCGCCGCCGCGCGCCGCGTCGAAGAACGGCCAGTCCAGCAGGCGTTCGGCCTCGAACAGGATGTCGCCGGCGATGAGCGGGGGAAAGGCGAAAAGGATCATTCCGCCCACGATCAGCACATACCAGCAATAGAGCGGCATCAGGTTGATGCGCATGCCCGGCGGGCGGCACTTAAGCACGCCGACGATCAGCTCCACCGCCGCGGCGATGGAGGCGATCTCGATGAAGGAGAGGCCGAGCAGCCAGATGTCGGCGCCGATGCCGCTCTGCCTGGTGTCGGTGGTGAGCGGCGGGTACATGAACCAGCCGCCGTCGGGCGCGGCGTCGAAGAAGATCGAGAAGGCGACGAAGCAGCCGCCGATCAGAAAGCACCAGAAGCCGAAGGCGGAGAGGCGGGGAAAGGGCAGGTCGCGCGCCGCGAGCATCTGGGGCAGGACGAGGATCGCCACCGCCTCGAAGATCGGGACGGCGAACAGGAACATCATCATCGTGCCGTGCAGCGTGAAAAGCTGGTTGTAGGTGCCCGCCGAGACCAGATCATTGCCGGGCACGGCGAGCTGCGCGCGCATGATCAGCGCCAGCACCCCGGCGAACAGGAAGAAGAAGAACGAGGCGCCGGTGTACCAGAGGCCGATCACCTGGTTGTTGACGTTGGAGGGGTAGCGCCAGCCGCGCGAGAAGGCCCACACCTGCCGCAGGCGCCGCTCCTGCGCGTCCCGCAGATCCTCGCTGTCCCGCCGCTCGCCGGGATCCGTGCTCATTTCAGGCTCCCGAGATAGGCGGTGATGGCGGCAAGCTCCTCCGGCGGCAGCGCGCGGTAGGACGGCATCCGCGCCCCCGGCT
>JAEZMI010000301.1 GCA_023414975.1 Pseudomonadota bacterium
GACCAGCGGCACGCCCACCGCCGCGCAGGGCGCCGCCTCCGGCGCCGGCGACCTCGACGCGGCGATGAATCGCGCCCGCCAGGCCGACGGCGCGAATGACAGCGCCGCCTGCACCCGCGCGCTCGACGAGGCGGAACGCCTGCTGCGCGGCTGATCCCACCGCTTTGTGATGGCAAGGCAACTCGCGACGTGTACCTAATGGAGCCGCCGGCCGGGGCGCGGCTGGCGGGACCGGGGAGTATCCTCAGGTGGGCGACGGGGTGACGCGGGAGTCGGCGGGCGAGCCCCAAGGCTCGGCCACACCGTGCTCGGCCATACCGGGGTCGGGAACGGCCGGCGGGCTGCTTTCCGTCATCAGCGCCTTCGTCGCCGGCTTGAGCGACAAGCGGGCGTGGTCCGACGAATGCGCCCCGCTCCTCGCCCGGCTCGGACAGGACCTCGGGCTGAGCCGCGTCGCGGTGTTCGAGGTCTATAATTCGCCGGGCGTCGGGATGGGCGCCGGGATGGGCGCCGGAATGGGCGCCGGACTCGGCGTCAGCTGCCGGGTGGACTGGGCCCGCCCCGGCCTCGCCTCGCTCACCGGCAGCACACACCCGCCGATACGCCCGACCGAGGCCGACGCGCTGCAGCGCGAATGGGCCGAGCGGCGCACGCGCGGCGAGGTCATCGCGGGCCGCACGGCCGAGCTCACCGGCTATCTGCGCCGCTTCTTCGAGGCCGCCGGCATCGTCAGCTTCTACACCGTGCCGGTCATGGTGGACGGGCGCTGGTGGGGGCATTTCTGCGTCGCCTCCGACGACCCCGCCCGCCTCTGGACCGCGGAGGAACGCGCCGGGTTCGGTGCGCTCACCGGGCTCATCGCCCTCGCCGTCGAGCGCTCGCACGGCGACGGGGCGCTCAGCGAGGCGACCCGGCTCGCCATGCTGGCCGCCGCGCTGGACGGCATCATCACCATCGACGAAGCCGCACAGATTGTCGATTTCAACCCCGCCGCCGAAGCCATGTTCGGCTATCGCCGGGCCGAGGCGATAGGCCGCTTCCTCGGCGACATCATCATGCCCGAACATCTGCGCGCGGCGCATCGGCAGGGCATGGCGCGCTACCTCGCGGGTTCGCGTTCGAACATTCTCGGCCGGCGCATCGAGGTCGAGGCGGTCAGGCGGGACGGGCGGCCCTTCCCCGTCGAGCTCACCGTCACCGAAATCCGCGCCGGTACGCGGCGCCTGTTCACCGCCTATCTGCGCGACATCTCCGACCGCACCCGCGCGCGGGAGACCCTGGAGACGCTCGCCTATACCGATGCCGTGACGGGCCTGCCCAACCGCGCCGGCCTCGTGCGGCGGGTCCGGGAGCGGGGCCACGGCGCCGTCGGCGCGCTGGTGATGCGCGTGCCCGATCTCGCCATTCTCGGCGCGTCGCTGGGCGAGGACATGGTCCGGCAGATAATCGTCGGCCTCGCCGGGCGGCTGCGCGCGCATTTGCCGGAGCACGCCCAGCTCGCCCGCACCGGCGACACGGAATTCGCCGTCGTCTTCCCGCCCGGCACCGCCCCGGAGGGGCTCGGCCGACAGATCGAAAGCCTGCTCGACGCGCCGCTGGAGGTGGAGGGCCGACGCTTCTACCTGCAGGCCAATATCGGTCTCGCCCCGCGCGGCGCGGCGATCGAGCAGAGCCTGAGGGATGCCGAAATGGCCTGCCGCAGCGAGCGGGCCGGCGGCTGGCGGGTCTTCGACGAATCGCTGCGCACGGACCACCAGGAGCGCCTCGCCATGGAAGCGGCGCTGCACGAGGCGCTGGAGGCGGATGGCGAGGATATCTACCCCCTGTTCCAGCCGGTGGTGGAAAGCCGCAGCGGGCGGGTCGTCGGCTTCGAGGCGCTGGCCCGCTGGCGCCATCCGCGTCTGGGCCCGGTTTCACCCGCCGTCTTCATCCCCCTGGCGGAGGCGGCCGGACTCGTCGACCGGCTGGACGAGCTGATTCTCGACCGCGCGCTCGGCGCCTGCGCCCGGTGGAATGCGGCACGTCGCGCGGCGGGCGAGCCGGCGCGCTTCGTCGCCGTCAACCTTGCGGCGCCTCACCTCACCGTGCCGGATCTCGGCGAGCGTATCGCCGCCCGGCTGGAGAGGCACGGCGTGCCGGGCAGCCTGCTGCATCTGGAAATCACCGAGAGCGCGCTGCTCGCCCAGCCCGACGCCGCCGCCCAGATGATCCAGCGCCTCAAGGAGATGGGGTGCCACATCGCGGTCGACGATTTCGGCACGGGCTATTCGAGCTTCTCCTATCTCCAGCACCTGCCGGCGGATGTGCTGAAGATCGACCGGTCCTTCCTGGCCGAGCTGGCGCAGCAGCCCCGCGCCCGCAAGATCGTCGCGGTCATGGTCGACCTTGCCCATGCGCTCGGCATGTCGGTCATCGCCGAGGGCATCGAGACGGTCGAGGCGCTCGCCGCCTTCGAGGCGCTCGGCGGCGATTATGTGCAGGGCTTTCTCACGGGACGGCCCATGCCCGGCGCCGCGGCGCTCGTGCAGCCCGACGGGCGACATTGGGCGGGCCCCGCCTGAACCGGTGCGGACACGCCGCCCCCCGCGCGCGATCCGTTCGATTGAAGAGGCCGTGCGCTGATCACACCACGACGAAGCCATGCGCGAAGGGGTCGCGGTCGTCGATGAAGATGGTGTTGTAGCCGGTCATCCGCGCCCAGCCGCCAATGGAGGGGATGATGGCATCGCGCCCGCCCACGGTCGCGGCCGCCTCGACCCGGCCCTTGAACAGCGAGCCGATGATGCTCTCATGCACGAAATCGTCGCCGACGCGCAGCTGGCCGATGGCGGCGAGTTGCGCCATGCGGGCGGAGGTGCCGGTGCCGCAGGGCGAGCGGTCGATGGCCTTGTCGCCGTAGAACACCGCGTTGCGCGCCTGCGCCTCGGGGTGGCGGGCCGCGCCGGTCCAGAGAATATGCGAGAGGCCGCGGATCTCCGGCTTTTCCGGGTGCACGAATTCGTATTTCGCGTTCAGCGCCTTGCGCAGGCCGGGGCTCATGCCGACGAGCTGGCCGGCGGTGAAGTCGGCCATGTCGCGAAAGGCGGGCTGCGGCTCGACGATGGCGTAGAAGTTTCCGCCATAGGCGACGTCCACCGTCACCTCGCCGATCTCCGGGCATTCGGCGGTCAGCCCCTGCGCGTAGAGGAAGCCGGGCACATTGGTGATGCGCACCTCTTCCACATATTGCCCGACCTGCGTGTACTCCGCCTTCACCACGCCGGCGGGCGTGTCGAGCATGAGCACGCCCGGCGTCTTCGGCGTGACGAGGCCGTGCTCGATCGCCATCGTCACCGTGCCGATGGTGCCGTGGCCGCACATGGGCAGGCAGCCCGAGGTCTCGATGAACAGGATGGCGACGTCGCAATCCGGCCGTGTCGGCGGGTAGAGGATGGAGCCGGACATCATGTCGTGGCCGCGCGGCTCGAACATCAGCCCGGTGCGGATCCAGTCGAACTCTCTGAGGAAGTGGGCGCGCTTTTCGATCATGGTCGAACCGCTGAGGTTCGGCCCGCCCCCCGCCACCAGCCGCACGGGATTGCCGCAGGTGTGGCCGTCTATGCAGAAGAAGCTGTGTCGCGCCATGGGAGGTCTCGTCAGAAGCGGTCGGGACGGAACGGGAAGAGGTCGAGCGAGGGCGGCCGCCCGGTGGCCAGCTCGGCGATCAGCCGGCCGGTCGCCGCGCTCTGGGTCAGGCCGAGATGGCCGTGGCCGAAGGCGTAGAGAATGCGCGGATCGGCGCTCGCCCGGCCGATGACGGGGAGCGAATCCGGCAGGGAGGGGCGGAACCCCATCCACTGCCGCCCGGCCCCGGTCTTCAGCCCCGGCAGGAAGGCGGCGGCCTTGGTCAGCATGGCCTGCGCGCGCGCGTAGTTCGGCGGCGCCTTCAGCCCGCCCAGTTCCACCGCCCCGCCGACGCGGATGCCGGTGGAGAGCGGGGTGACGACGAAGCCGTGCCCGCCGAAGGTGAGCTGGCGTTTGAGGTCGAAGGCTCCGGGCGGCAGGGTGGTGTTGTAGCCGCGCTCGGTCT
>JAEZMI010000323.1 GCA_023414975.1 Pseudomonadota bacterium
CGCCGATGGCCCGGGCCCCCCCAAGACCCAGGATCGTGGTCGCAAGCCCGGAGGCGACCTGGTTCGCCGCCAGCCAGACGGCGAGCGCGGCAAAGACCAGCGAAAGCAGCGTTCCGGCCAGCACCGCCGCGAGCGTGCCGAGGATCAGGCTGCCCGTGCCGAAAGCCGTGGCGTAGCCGACGGCGGCGCCCACGATCATCATTCCCTCGACGCCGAGGTTGAGGGTGCCCGCCCGCTCGGCCACGAGTTCGCCGAGAGATGCGAGCAGCAAGGTTGTCGCGGCGGCGACGACGCTCGCCAGAACCGCGCCGAGAATGGCGGCATCAAGCATGGCTGGCCCCCTCCACGCGGCGCACGCGGTAGCGCACCAGCACATCCGCCGCCAGAATGGCGATGAGCAACGTACCCTGAAACACGCGCGTGACGTCGAAAGGCAGGCGCATGCTGATCTGCGCGGCCTCGCCGCCGATATAGGTCAAGGCGAGGACAAGGCTTGAGACGAGGATGAGTGCCGGGTGCAACCGTCCGAGCATGGCCGCGATGATGGCGGTGAAGCCATAACCGGGCGAGATGCTCGGCTGAAGCTGGCCGATGGGCCCGGCCACCTCGATGATGCCGGCGAGCCCGGCGAGGCCGCCGGACACGGCGAACACACCGTAGGTCACGCGCTTTTCGTCGAAGCCGGCGAAGGCCGCGGCACGCGGGGCGGTCCCGCCGAGCTCGATGGAGTAGCCCACCAGCGTGCGGCCGAGAACAAAGGTCGCCACGGCTATCACGATGAGCGCGATGACGATGCCGCCGTGCAGCCGGCCTTCGCCGAGGAGCAGAGGCATCAGCGCGACATCGTCGAAGATGACCGACTGCGGGAAGTTGAAACCCTGCGGATCGCGCCAGGGGCCACGCACGAGATAGTCCAGCCCGAGTTGGGCCACATAGACCAGCATGAGCGAGGTGAGGATCTCGCTGGCGCCGAAGCGCACCCGCAAGAGGGCCGGAACCAGGCCCCACAGCGCGCCGCCGATCACGCCGAGCGCCAGCATGGCCGGCAAGACCCACGGCCCTGCATCCGTCCCGTGCGTCGCCAGGGCGAGGGAGGAGCCGAGCACGGCACCCGCGACGTACTGCCCCTCCGCACCGATGTTCCAGCGGTTTGCCCGGTAGCAGAAGGCGAGGCCGGTGCCGATCAACATGAGCGGCGAGGCCTTCACCACCAGTTCCTGCAACGTCCAGACATCGGTGAGCGGCTCGATGAAGTAGATGCGGAAAGCCTGGATCGGGTCATGCCCGAGCGCGACGAACATCACCGTGCCGACGATGACGGTGACGATGATCGCGATCAGCGGCACCGCGGCCATCCGCAGGCCCGAAATGTGTTCCTGTCGTTCAAGCCTAAGCGGCATGGTTGCCCTCCCCGCCATGGCCATGAGCGCCGCCCATGGCGAGCCCGATCGCCTCCCGTGAGGTTTCGGCCACCGGCACGGGCGCGGTGAGCCGCCCTTCGCTCATCACGGCGATGCGGTCGGTGAACTCCAGCAACTCGTCGAGATCCTGGCTGATGACGAGCACCGCGCAGCCTTCCGCCGCCTTCTCCCGCAGCGTGGTGCGGATGAAAGCCGCCGCCGCCGCATCGACGCCCCAGGTGGGCTGGTCGACAACAAGCAGCACCGGTTCGCGCAGAACCTCGCGGCCGATAACGAACTTCTGCAGATTGCCGCCCGAGAGGCGCCGTGCCTTGGGGTCCTTGCCACCGAAGCGGACATCGAAGCGGCGGACGATCTCCTGGAATCGGTCGAACAGCACCGAGCGCCGCACAATGCCATGGCGGACCAGCGCGCCGTCGCCATGGGTGGTGAGCAGCACGTTGTCGGACAACCGCATGTCGGGGGCCGCCGCGTGACCAAGGCGCTCCTCCGGCACGAAGCCCGCTCTCAGCGCGCGCCGCGCGGTCGGATCAAGCGCCCCTGCGGGCACCTTGTCGATGACAATGGCCTCGGCATCGGCGTTGGGATTCTCGCCCGACAGGGCCTCGAACAGCGCGGTCTGGCCATTGCCGGCAACGCCGGCGATGCCGACGATCTCACCGGCGCGAATCTCCAGATTGATCTCCCTGAGCGACGAACCGCGCGACCCATCCCCGGCGACGGACAGGTTGCGCACGAGGAGCCGCGGCTCGCCAAGTTCATGACTGGCGATGCGGGGCGTGCGCGGGACGTCGGCACCGACCATGAGCCGCGCGAGGCTCGCCGCACTCTCCTGGGCCGGATCGACCTCGGCGATGAATTTGCCGCCGCGCAGCACCGTGGCGCGGTGACACAGGCGGCGCACCTCGTCGAGCTTGTGGCTGATGAAGAGAACGGCGCGCCCTTCGGCCGTCAGCAGGTCCACCGTGCGGAAGAGCGATTCGGACTCGTCCGGCGTGAGCACCGATGTCGGTTCGTCAAGGATCAGCACACGGGGATCGCCGAGCAGACAGCGGACGATTTCGACACGCTGACGTTCACCCACGGAAAGGTCGCCCACCCGCCGGTAAGGTTCGACGCTCAAGCCGTAACGCTCGACGCAGGCATCGATCCGTGCGGCAAGGGCCGGAAGCGGCTCATGGCCGGGCAGGCCGAGGGCCACATTCTCGACCACGGTCAGCGCATCGAACAGGGCAAAGTGCTGGAAAACCACACCCACGCCCTTCTGCCGCGAGCTGGCGGGATCGGGGAAGACGATGGGCGCCCCGTCATAGAGCAACTCGCCGGAATCGGGCTGGAGAAGACCGCACAGCATCTTCACCAGCGTTGATTTTCCCGCGCCGTTCTCGCCAAGCAGCGCGTGGGTCTCCCCCCCGCGAATGGCAAGGCTCACATGATCATTGGCGACGAGGGCTCCGAAGCGCTTGGTCAGACCGACAGCCTCGAGGAGAGGCGCGGCGGTTTTGTCAGCCATGATTTACCCCCTCGGCGCGGGGACTGGAAGGCTGGCTAAACTGTAGCTGCAGCTTGCGATTCATGCCGGACCGAATGCGGAGGTTGTGCCCGGCAGCATCGCATGACGTAAGGAGGGAGCAAGCCTAAAGTCTGGTCCTTAAACCGAGAATTCTGACGCGTTTTGCGTCAGATTCCCGGGCATCAGGGAAGCAGCACGGTCGAACCCGTCGTGCGACGTCCTTCAAGGTCCCTGTGGGCTTCCGCGGCATCCGCCAGCTTGTAACGCTGATCGACGGCGATCTTCACGACGCCGGAGGCGACAACGCCGAACAGGTCGTTGGCGTTTTCCAGCAGCGCCTCGCGCGTCGCCACGTGCGTGAACAGCGTGGGGCGGGCCGCGTAGAGCGAGCCCTTCTGCGACAAAGCGAAGAGGCTGAAATTCTGGATCGCGCCGGAGGCGTTGCCGAAGCTCACGAACATGCCGCGGGGCCGCAGGCAGTCAAGCGAGGCCGGGTAGGTCGCCTGCCCCACGCCGTCATACACCACGTCACACAGCGCGCCTTCGGTGATCTCTTTAACCCGCGCGACGAAATCCTCCTCGCGGTAATTGATCACGTAGGCCGCGCCATTGGCTCGCGCCAGCGCCGCCTTCTCCGCCGAACCGACCGTGCCGATGACCGTCGCGCCGATGTGAGCGGCCCACTGGCACAGTATGAGCCCGACGCCGCCGGCAGCGGCCTGCATGAGCACGGTGTCGCCCGCCTTCACGGGGTAGGTCTGGCGCAGCAGGTAGCGCGCGGTCATCCCCTTGAGCATCATCGCCGCCGCTGTCTCGTCGGAGATGCTGGCGGGCAGTTTGACGAGCGGTGCGGCGGGCATGACGCGCTCGCTGCAATAAGCGCCGAGGGAGGAGCCGTACGCCACCCGATCGCCGACCTTGACCTCCGTCACGCCCTCTCCGACCTCGACCACCACGCCGGCGGCTTCATTGCCGGGGATGAAAGGCAGCCCCTGAGGCGGGGCGTAAAGCCCGCTGCGGAAGTAGGTATCGATGAAATTCAGTCCGATCGCCGTGTGCCGGAGCCGCACCTCGCCCGGCCCCGGCGAGCCGACCGCAATCTCCTCATAAGAGAGCTTTTCCGGGCCACCGGTTTCGTGGACACGTACCGCCCAGGCCATGACAACTCCGTGCGTTGAGAGAGAATGAAATCCGCTTCGGCCGGATCAGATCTCGTCCGCCGGCCCATCCGAGGCGCGGCGGCGAAAGGGAATGAGGCCGAAGAGCAGGAAGTAGAGCGCGCAGGCGCACAAACCGAGCACGACCCAGCCGGGCGGGTTCAACCCCTCGACCACGGCGACGACGGCCAGCACCGCCCACAGCGCCAGCAGCGCGATGGTGAGCACGCGCAGACGCACCACCCGGAACGGGTGGACGAACTTGATCGGCAGGAAGGTGGCGACCGAGAGCACCGCAATGATCGCCGCGATCAGCCAGGCGTTCATCGGCACGAGGAAGAAATAGAAGACGACGAGGTTCCAGACCGCCGGAAATCCCTGGAAGTACAGATCGTCGGTTTTCATCTCGGTGTCGGCGAAATACAGAGCGCTGGTG
>JAEZMI010000361.1 GCA_023414975.1 Pseudomonadota bacterium
GATCGACATTCAGGAAATAGGTGCCGGTCGACGGCAGCACCGGAAAGCCGGCATCGGACAAGCCGCGCGCCAGACGGTCCCGCGCGCGCTGCAACTCGGCGCGCGTGTCCATGAACCAGTCCCGCGGCTTTCCGAGGCCATAGGCGACCGCGTGCTGAAGGGCGGGCGGCGTGGTGAAGGTCAGGAACTGGTGGGCCTTGGACAACACCTTCATCAAGGGCGGCGCGGCGCAGACGAAACCGACCTTCCAGCCGGTCATGCCGAAGATCTTGCCGGCCGATCCGATCTTCACGGCGCTCTCGCGCAGGCCCGGAAGCGCAAGCACGGAGACGGGCTCCACACCATCGAAAACGACATGCTCCCACACCTCATCGCTGACCAGCACGGCGCCGGAACGGGTGCAGAAGCCGGCGAGGAGGTCGAGTTCCGCGCGGGTGAACACCCGCCCCGTGGGGTTGTGCGGGTTGTTGAACAGGACCAGGCGGGTACGCGGGGTGAACGCCGCCTCCAAGGCCTCGGGCGTCAGCTGCCAGTGGGGCGGCACCAGACGGACCAGACGCGCCACGCCGCCCGCCCGCTGCACCAGCGGCAGATAGGCGTCATAGAGCGGCTGGAACAGCACCACCTCGTCACCGGGCTCGATCAGCGCCAGCAGCGCCCCCGCAATCGCCTCGGTAGCGCCGGAGGTGATCATCACCTCGGCCTCGGGATCGAGGTCGAGCCCCTGCCAGAGCCGGTAATGTTCGGCGACCGCCTGCCGCAGTTCCGGCACGCCCATCATCGGCGGGTACTGGTTCCATCCGTGCAGCACCGCTTGCGCCGCCTTCTCGCGCACATCGAGCGGACCGGGATCATCCGGGAAGCCCTGGCCGAGATTGACCGCCTGATGCTCGCGCGCGAGACGCGACATGGTCTCGAACACAGTCGTGGGGAGGCCGGCAAACAGCGCGTTCATTCCACAGCACCAGAACGGATAAGTCGGGTTTGGACACAGGTCATGTGTCCTTATCCGTCCGGTCGGGCCAAAAGAAAAGGGGCCGCGCGCGGCAATCCCTTCCCGCCGCCGCCGGATCGCTCAGAAGCGGCCCTGGCCGGGATGGGTCACACCGCGAGCGCGGCATGATTGTCGAAACGCAGATTCCTTTTTACCCGCGCGACGACACCCAGTGCGCCGCCATCGGTGTGCAGCAGCGCGATGTCGCCCAGACCGCTGGTCGCGAGGAACTGGCCGGCCTGCCGCGTCGGCGCGAGGCCGCAACCGTCGACCAGCGTCAACCCGCCGATGAACCGCCCGTCGCGGCGCCAGACGGCGACGCGGTTGCCGCGCGGGCTGGCGGCGGCGACATAGGCGCCGGACGCATCGAACGCGACCGAGCCGACATAGGCGCGTAGCCCCCGCCATTCGGCATCCGGCGCGTCGAAGGCGGTCAGTCTCTCGCCGTCCACCGCATAGAGCAGCGGGCGGGCGATGCCGTCGGCCAGCAGATCCTGCGCGGCGATGACCGTGCCGCCGTCCGCGGCGCTGGCGAGGTGGCGCAGCGAGAGCGAGGCGAGGTCCCCCTCCAGCTGGGCGAGGGCGCGGGTGGCCCCGCTCGCCGGATCGAGGAGCGCGACGCTCGCCCCCGCGATCTCCGCCCCGACCGCCTCCGGCGTATGCGGCTCGACCCCGCCATTGGCGACGATCAGATGCCCCCCGGCCGGAAGCAGATCATGCGGGCCGACACCGGAGGATGCCCATTCGGCCTCGATGGCGAAACCGGCCGCCGGCACGCGGCGGGTGACGATGCCCCGGCCGCTCCCCCGCTCGATTTCCACCGCGAGGAACCGCGCGCCGGCGTCGATGAAGCGGCCATGCCCGGAAAAAACCCGCCCCTCGCCCGGCTCGAAGCGGGCGAGCACGGTGCCGGCCCGCCGGTCGAAGACGATGGCGGTGGTGCCGGGCCGGCGCGCCACCGCGATGGCGGTGCGGCCGTCGGGACAGGGCTCGACCCAATGCAGCCGCTGCCCGCCCGCGCCCACCGCGACCGCCTCCATCTCCGGCGAGAGCAGGACGGGAGCGAACCCCTCGCCGACGCCGGCGGTGCCGACCCATTCGGTCTCCATCAGGTCGCCGGCATGGTCGCGGGCATGGTCGCCGGCTTGCGCGGCGCCGAACAGCAGGCGCGGCGCGGCGACCACGGTGCCGAGCGTGCCGAGCAGGCCACGGCGGGAGACACCCGAGGCCGCGCGATCGAACAGTCCCATGGCCGCCCTCCTCAGTCGCCGTCGAGCGCGTTGAAACCGAGCGGCACGCCCAGGCCGGCGGCCAGCGGGCTGGCGACGCTCGCCTGCGCCGCCTTGAAGGCGGTGATCGCCGCCTGCAGGCTCTTGCGCCCCTGCGGCGTCGTCGCGGCGGCGCCGATATCCTCCGGCAGCGCCTCCGCCGCGGCCTGCGCGCCGGCCATGGTCTTCTCGACCGCGGCGCGCCCCTTCGCGTCCAGCCCCGCCGCCAACCGGTCCGCGAGGTCATTGGCGCTGGCGATGATGGCGATGATCGTCTCGCGCGAGAGGCCGCTGCGCCGCCGGTCGGCCAGCAGGGGCTTCGCGTCGTCCGGCGTCTTGCCGAGAACGACGAGCAGGCGCTGGTCGACCACGCGCTGATAGGCGCCCGCGAGGTCCGTCACCATCTGGCTGAGCAGGGCACCGGGCTCGGGGAAGTAGACCGGATCGGACCGGCCGGCGATCAGCTGCGCTAGCAGCCCGTTCCGCCGGTCGCCCCACCCCTCGCGCAGTTCCCCGGCAATGGTCGCGAGGTTGAGCGCGATGGCGCGCCCGAGCGCGCAACGGCGCGCGGCGTCGGGCCCGCTGACCAGCGCGGCCTCCGCGCCATCGTCATGGAGCACGCGCTCCAGCGCGGGCAGGCCCTGAACGGCGGCGCTGAGCCGGAAGAAGCGATCGGGCTGCAGACGCTCATCCGTGGGATCGCCGATGATCTCGGCGACCGAGCGGCCCACGGCGTTGCGCCGCTCCGGAAAGAGGTTGAAGCGGTCCGGCCGCAGCGACAGCATCACCGGGCCGAAGGTGACGAACTCCACCGCCGCCCAGGCGTCGGACACCGCGGCGAAGCGCGCCTTCAGCTCGGCGACGCCCTCCGCGCCCGGCTTGGCGCAGAACGCATCCCACGCCGTGCGCTGCGCCCCGGTGGCGGCCACCAGCGCGTCATAGCGCGGCAGAAGCCACTGCTCGACCACATCCGGCGCGGAAATCGAAGCGGCATCCGCCCGGCCGACGAAGATGCCGGCGAACAGGGCGGTGGCGCCGGCAAGGCCGGGCACGCTTTGCGCGGCCGACCCGGCCATTTGCCCGAGCTGGCCGGCCAGAGCGAGCGCCAGTGCGAAGGGGGAACGGTTCATGCCGGGTCCTCGGCTCATAGCGATGAAACATAGTCGATCAGGATACGCCGCTCGGCAGCACCCAGAGAGTCGAACCGGCGGCGGGCGCCCGCGGCCTCGCCCGCGTGCCAGCGCACCGCCTCGGCGACGGTGGCGGCCCGCCCGTCATGCAGCAGGCCGACACCGCGCGCCAGCGAGCGGGAGATACCCGCGAGAGGAGCGGTTCGCCACTCGGCCGCTCCCACGCCGGGCAGACCGGCCGGGTCCGCAAGCCCCTCCCCCATATCGTGCAGCAGCACATCGGTGAACAGCGCGAGGCTGTCGCCCTCCCGCGTCGGCAGCGACGGGCGGTGGCAGGCGGCGCAGCCCACCACGGCAAAGAGCTTCGCGCCGCGGCGGCCGGGCTCGCTGGCGGGCACCTTCAGGCTGCGCAGATAGGCGTCGATGCGGGAGACGATGGCTGCGCTGATCTCCGGCTCCCCCTCGCCATCGCGCCCATGCGGCGCCTGGCGGCAGGCGGTCTGCGCCGGGGTGCAATCGCCCCACGGCTCCAGCCGGCGCGGCGTGGAGAGACCGAGATCGAGGGAAAAAGCCTCCGACGTCTGGCCGGCGAGGTCGGCATGGCCCGCCTTCCAGCCAAACCGGCCGATGCGCGATCCGCCCTCCGGCGTCTCCAGCCGCCGCGCACGCCCGCGCACGCCGTCGCCGTCGCGGTCATCGGGGTCTTCCAGCGCGAGGATGGCGGCATCATCCACCCGTTCGAGCTGTCCGCGCCCGCGCAAATCCGGCGCCACGCGCAGCGTCACCTTGGTGGCCGGATCCAGCGGCCCATAGCCGAGATCGTCAACGCGCGGGATGCGACGTCCCTCCACGACGCCAACACCGATGACACCTTCGGCCGGCACGCCGGTAAGCGTCATGGTCTCCAGCCGGTGGCCATAGACAGGGTCCGGCCCGCCATCCTCCCGGAACAGGCCGAGCACGAGCCCCAGTCCCTCCGGCCGGCCGGCGGCGTTGATCGCGGTGGCCCCCTGCCCCGCGCCGGGATGGCAGGCGGAGCAGGAGCGGGCATCGAACAGAGGGCCGAGCCCGTCAT
>JAEZMI010000385.1 GCA_023414975.1 Pseudomonadota bacterium
GCCGTGAACCGTGCCACCGCGCCGTCCGCCGAGCCCAAGCTCAAGGTCGAGGGGCTGAACTTCTTCTATGGCGACAACCACGCCCTGAAGAACATCAATTTCGACATCCCCGAGAAGCGCGTCACGGCGATGATCGGGCCCTCGGGCTGCGGCAAGTCCACGCTGCTGCGCATCTTCAACCGCATGTACCAGCTCTATCCGGGCCAGCGCGCGGAAGGGAAGATCCTGTTCGACGGCGTCGACCTGCTCTCCAAGGAGCTGGATTCCACCGTCGTGCGCTCGCGCATCGGCATGGTGTTCCAGAAGCCCACGCCCTTCCCGATGTCGATCTACGACAACATCGCCTTCGGCGTGAAGCTGCACGAGAAGCTCTCCAAGTCGCAGATGGACGAGCGCGTCGAGTGGTGCCTGCGCAAGGCGGCGATCTGGGAGGAGACCAAGGATCGTCTCCACACCTCGGCGCTCGGCATGTCCGGCGGCCAGCAGCAGCGCCTGTGCATCGCCCGCACCATCGCGGTGCGCCCGGAAGTCATCCTGCTCGATGAGCCGACCTCCGCGCTCGACCCGATCTCCACCTCGAAGATCGAGGATCTGATCGATGAGCTGAAGCAGGAATTCACCATCGTCATCGTGACGCACAACATGCAGCAGGCGGCGCGCTGCGCCGACATCACCTCCTTCTTCTATCTCGGCGAGCTGATCGAGGTTGGCGCGTCGAACGAGATCTTCACCAATCCGCGCGAGGCCCGCACCCGCGACTACATCACTGGCCGCTTCGGCTGAGCCGGCAGGAGGAGCCTCCCATGACCGAACACATCGTTTCGTCCTTCGACACCGACCTCAAGGAACTCAGCCGCCGCGTGGTGGAGATGGGCGGTCAGGCCGAGCGTCTGGTCGCCGATTCGGTGGAGGCGCTGGTCAAGCGCGACACGGAGCTGGCGCAGAAGGTGATCGTGCTCGACGGCCCGGTCGACCTGCTCCAGCGCGAGATCGAGGAAAAGGCCATCCTCACCATCGCCCGCCGCCAGCCCCTGGCCGGCGACCTGCGCGAGGTGGTGGCCGCCATGCGCATCGCCAACGACCTCGAGCGCATCGGCGACCTCGCCAAGAACACCGGCAAGCGCGTGCTCGCCCTCACCGGCGAGTTCCACCCGCAAAAGCTGGTGCGCGGCGTCGAGCACATGTCGGGCATGGTGCTCGAACAGCTCAAGATGGTGCTGGATTCCTATGCCGGCCGCGACAATGACCGCGCGCTCGAGGTGTGGCGGCGCGATGGCGAGGTGGATATCCTCTATACCTCGCTGTTCCGCGAATTGCTCACCTACATGATGGAAGATCCGCGCAACATCTCGCTGTGCACGCATCTGCTGTTCTGCGCCAAGAACATCGAGCGCATCGGCGATCACGCGACCAACATCGCCGAGACCGTGAACTATCTCGCCACCGGCCAGCAGCTCGCCGACGAGCGGCCGAAGCAGGATACGAGCAGCCTCACCTCGCTGCCCTTTCCCGCCTGAGCCGGCCTGACCTGCGCCTGGGGATGAGCCATGCCCACCAATATTCTGATCGTGGAGGATGAGGAGCCCCTCACCCTCCTGCTGCGCTACAACCTCGAATCCGAAGGCTATGCCGTCGACAGCGTCGGCCGTGGCGACGAGGCGGAGACCCGGCTGCGCGAGAGCGTGCCGGACCTTTTGATCCTCGACTGGATGCTGCCGGGCCTCTCCGGCATCGAGCTGTGCCGGCGCCTGCGCGCGCGGCCGGAGACCGAGCGCATGCCGGTGCTCATGCTCACCGCCCGCGGGGAGGAGACCGAGCGCGTGCGCGGCCTCGCCACCGGCGCGGACGATTACGTGGTCAAGCCCTTCTCGGTGCCCGAGCTGGTCGCCCGCGTGCGGGCGCTGCTGCGCCGGGCCAAGCCCGAACATGTGTCGACGCTTCTGCGCGCCGGCGATATCGAGCTCGACCGCGAGACCAAGCGCGTCCACCGCGCCGGCCGCGAGCTGCATCTCGGCCCGACCGAGTTCCGCCTGCTCGAATTCCTCATGCAGTCGCCCGGCCGGGTCTATTCCCGCGAGCAGCTTCTCGACGGCGTGTGGGGCCAGGACGTCTATATCGACGAGCGCACGGTCGACGTGCATGTCGGCCGTCTGCGCAAGGCGCTCAACCGCCCCCGCCAGCCGGACCCCATCCGCACCGTGCGCGGCTCGGGCTACTCGTTCAACGAGATGTTCGCCCGCGCCCATTGAGGCGAGCGAGGCGTCGGAAGCGGGAAACCGTCGCGGCGGCTGTCATGTCGCCCGCGCCGGCCGCCCATCCGGCGGCGTGAGCCGAGCGGCACGACCGGCCGCTCATGACGCCGGCGCGCCGGCCGGCCTGTTGTGGCCCTTCTTCGGCCAATTGTGCGAGAGCACGAAGTCGGAGATGCGCGGGGCGATCTCGGCCCGGAAGCGCGAGCCGTTGAACACGCCGTAATGGCCGACCGTCGGCTGGAGATAATGCGCGCGCATGTCGTCGGCGAGGCCCGAGCACAGCGTCTGCGCCGCCCGCGTCTGCCCCACGCCGGAAATGTCGTCATTCTCGCCTTCGATGGTGAGGAGCGCGACATTGCGGATCTTGGACGGGTCCACCTTGGCGCCGCGATGGGTCATCTCGCCCTTCGGCAGCGCATGCTCGATGAACACGGTTTCCAGCGTCTGGAGGTAATATTCGGCCGGCAGGTCCATGACGGAGAGATACTCGTCATAGAACTCGCGGTGCTTGGCGGCGGAATCGCCGTCGCCCTTCACCAGGTGGCGGAACATGTCGGCATGGGCCTGCAAATGCCGCTCGATGTTCATCGACATGAAGCCGTGCAGCTGCAGGAAGCCGGGATAGACCTGCCGCATGAAGCCGCCATTCGGCCAGGGCACGGTGGTGATGACGTTGCGGCGGAACCAGTCGATGCTGCGTTCCTTGGCGAAATCGTTCACCGCGGTCGGGCTTTCGCGCGTGTCGATCGGCCCGCCCATCAGCACCATGGAGGCCGGCACGTCCGGGTCGCCCATCTCCTCCATGCGCGCCACGGCGGCGAGCACCGGCACCGCCGGCTGGCACACGGCGAGGGCATGAACCCCGCCGCCGAGATGGCGGAACATCTCGATGACGTAGTCGATGTAATCGTCGAGATCGAACCGCCCCTCGCTGAGCGGAACATTGCGGGCGTCGACCCAGTCGGTGATGTAGATGTCGTGGTTCGGCAGCAGCGTCTGCACCGTGCCGCGCAGCAGCGTGGCGTAATGGCCGGAGAGCGGCGCGACGATCAGCATGCGCGGCTGCGGCCGGCGCGGGTTCACCGGGAAATCGCGCTCGAAATGCAGCAGGCGGCAGAAGGGCCGCTCCCACACCGTCTCGATATGGACGGGAACGCGCGTGGCGCCGACCACCGTCTCCGTGATGCCCCATTCCGGCTTGCCGTAGCGCCGCGTGGTGCGCTCGAACATCTCGCACGCGGCCGAGATCGACTTGCCGAGGCTGGTGTGGGCAAGCGGGTTGGCGGGGTTGCGGTAATAGAGCCGGTTGGCGTCCGCCAGCACCCGCAGCGGATCGAGCGCCGCGTGGCCCATCTCATACATCCAGTAGAGCGGGCGCGCGAAGGCGGATGCCGCTTCCAGCGCGGTCTCCGGCGGCGGGGCCGCCTCGTCGAGATCCGTCAGATTGCCGAAGACGCCGATGGCCATGAAAGTCCTCCATCCCCGTCCCGGCGGGCATGTCCGCCGAGGACGCGATGAGTTGTGCATTGCAGCATAGATAGGCTCTTTCGCCGCGCCGTCAAATCTGCCGCTCTCTCGCCCTCGCGCCGCATCTGCCTGTATAGAGGAAGCGGCGGCGGGGAAAACATGACGCTTTCGCTCGATCATCCCATTGGCGAACGGTTCTTCGGGCTCCGGCTCGATACGCTCATCCGTTTGCGCTGGCTGGCGATTTTCGGCCAGACGGTCGCCATCGTGGTCGTGCAGTGGCTGCTCGGCTTCACCCTGCCCCTGGGCGCGTGCCTGGCGGTTGTCGCGCTCTCGGCTTGGCTGAACCTTGCGCTCCGGCTGCGCAATCCCGGCGCGCGGCGGCTCTCGGATGTCGAGGCGGCCTGGCTGTTGGCCTATGACATCCTGCAGCTCGCCGCGCTGCTCTTCCTCACCGGCGGCCTCGCCAACCCCTTCGCCCTGCTCTTTCTCGCGCCGGTGCTGATTTCGGCGACCGCCCTGTCGCCGCGCACGACCATCCTTCTCGGCGCCCTTGCGGCGATCTGCGCGGCGCTGGTCGGGCTGTGGCAGATGCCGCTGCCCTGGGCGAGCGACGGCACGCCGAGGGCGCCCGTTCTGCCCCCGCTCTACCTCGCCGCCATCTGGCTGGCGCTCGCCATCGCCATCGGCTTCATCGGCGTGCATGCCTGGCGGGTGGCGGAGGAAACGCGCGAACTCTCCGAATCGCTGGCGGCGACCGAGCTGGTGCTGGCGCGCGAGCAGCACATCTCCGCGCTGGACGGCCTCGCCGCCGCCGCCGCGCATGAGCTGGGCACGCCCCTCGCCACCATCACCGTGGTGGCCAAGGAGCTCGCCCGCGCCTTGCCGCCGGACAGCCCGCTCGCCGACGATATCGGCCTGCTGCGCGAGCAGTCCGAACGCTGCCGCACCATTCTGCGCCGCCTCACCTCGCTGGAGGCCGACGCGCCCTTCGACCGGATGCCGCTGTCGCATATCCTGGAAGACGTCGTGGCCCCGCACCGCAATTTCGGCATCGCCATCACCATCAGCGTGCCGGCGGGTTCCGTCGGCGAGCCGGTGATCGCCCGCAATCCCGGCCTGCTCTACGGCCTCGGCAACATCGTCGAGAACGCGGTGGACTTCGCCGAGACCGCGGTGAACGTCACCGCCAGCTGGAGCGACACGGAGGTCGCGGTCGCCATCACCGATGACGGGCCGGGCTTCCCGCCGGAACTCATCGATTCGCTCGGCGCTCCCTATGTGACGAGCCGCGGCCGCAACCGCTGGCGCCGCGAGGCGCCGGAGGGCGATGAGGAAAGCCGCCAGGGGCTCGGCCTCGGCGTCTTCATCGCCAAGACGCTGCTGGAGCGCTCGGGCGCGGAGCTCAGCTTTCTCAACCGCACCCCACCCGCACATGGCGCGTCCGTCACCGTGCGCTGGCCCCGCACCAAGATCGATATTTCCGACGATCCGGAAGAGGCGGAGATGCCGGGGGACCCCGTCGCGGATGGCGATCCGCCCCTGCGCACCGGATTGTGACGTTGCCTTGACGTTGCGCAAGGTGCCGCAATTTTGCGCTGCTGATCCGCCTGGTGTAGGTTCACCGAAAGATCAGAAGAAGCGATGTCGCCCGGCGCGACGCTTGGGAAGGCCCGACAATGCTCGATATCACCTCGGATGCGCAGGACCGCTCGCTGCTCATCGTCGATGACGATCGCCCGTTCCTGCAGCGGCTCGCCCGCGCGATGGAATCACGCGGCTTCAACGTCACCACCGCCGAGACCGTCGCCGACGGCCTCGCCAGCGTCGAAGGCTCGGCGCCGGCCTATGCCGTGGTGGATATGCGCCTCGGCGACGGCAATGGCCTCGACGTCATCTCGGCGCTGAAGCGCCGCCGGCCGGAAGCGCGGGGCATCATCCTCACCGGTTATGGCAACATCGCCACCGCCGTCACCGCCGTGAAGGTGGGCGCGGTCGATTATCTCGCCAAGCCGGCGGATGCCGACGATATATGCGCCGCGCTGAACGCGCAGGGCGATTACAAGCCCCAGCTGCCGGAAAACCCGATGTCGGCGGACCGGGTCCGCTGGGAACACATCCAGCGTGTGTATGAGCTGTGCGGGCGCAACGTCTCGGAGACGGCCCGCCGCCTCTCCATGCACCGCCGCACCCTCCAGCGCATCCTCGCCAAACGCGCCCCGCGCTGAGACCCCGCCGCCCTTCGGGGGGCCGGGCTGGCTCCATCTTCGCCTCGACGTCCCGTGGGAGCGGCAGCAGGGTTGATCGGCGCCCCGTCAGGTCGCTCGTCCGGCGACCCGCCAGCTCGCCCTCACACCCGCAGCCCGTGCTCCAGGGCAAGCTCGCGCAGGTTCTTTTCCGGCCGGGCGCCGATATGGCTGATGATCTCGGCGGCGGCGAGGGCGCCGAGCTTGAGCGATTCCTCCGGCGTGAAGCCGCGGGAGAAGCCGTGGAGATAGCCGGCGGCGAACAGGTCGCCGGCGCCGGTCGTGTCCACCACCTGCGCCACCGGGAAAGCCGGCACGGTGACGAGCTCGTCGCCGGACACGGAAAGCGCGCCCTTTTCGCTGCGCGTCACCACGGCGCGCCGGGCGTCCTGGCGCAGCGCCGCCAGCGCCGCGTCGAAATCGGTCTCGTAGAGCGACATCAGCTCGGCTTCATTGGCGAAGACCAGATCGACCGTGCCGGTGCGGATCAGTTCGAGGAATTCGGCCCGGTAGCGCCCGACGCAGAAGGCGTCCGACAGGGTGAGGGCAACGGTGCGCCCGGCCGCATGGGCGATGCCGGCGGCCTTGAGAAACGCGTCCTTCGCCGCCGGCGGATCCCACAGATAGCCTTCGAGATAGGTGACGGTGGCGCCGGCCACGCTCGCCTCGTCGACATCTGCCGGCGCAAGGTCCTGCGCCGCGCCGAGAAAGGTGTTCATGGTCCGCTCGCCGTCGGGCGTCACGAGGATCAGGCAGCGCGCGGTGGCCGGGCCGCCGGCCGCGGCGGGCGTGGCGAAGGCCACCCCCACGGCGCGGATGTCATGGGCGAAGATGCCGCCCAGCTCGTCGTCGCGCACCTTGCCGATGAAGCCGGCGCGCCCGCCCAGCGCGGCGATGCCGGCCATGGTGTTGGCGGCCGAGCCGCCGGAAATCTCCACGCCCGGACCCATATTGCCGTAGACCGCCTCGGCGCGGGCCTCGTCGATCAGCGTCATGCCGCCCTTGCGCATGCCGTGGCGGTCGAGAAACGCCTCGTCGGCGCGGGCGATCACATCGACGATGGCATTTCCGAAACCGATCACGTCCAGCGGAGGGGTGGTCATGGAGGCCCTTTGCATGCGCCGAAAACACATCTGGCGCGGAAAACTTACCTGGCGGTAGCAGAGCGGGCGCCCCGCCGCAACGGCGCAGCGACCTCCGCCCCCTGCGGCGCGCTCTAGGACCGCGAAACCGGTTCCCTCCGGCGAGGGAATGGCTCTGGGTGCGGATCCCGTCGGAGTGAATCATTCGGGCGGGTGAATCGCCCGCCACCTCTCGTGATAGAGATGGCGGGATCCGATCCGCCGGCGGCGCAGGCCGATCGGCGCATGCTCTAGGACAGGCCATGGCCCTGCTGCGTCGCGCGTCCACCGTCGCGTCTCTCACCCTGTTGTCCCGCCTGCTCGGCTTCGCGCGGGATGCCGGGGTGGCGGCGCTGTTCGGCACGGGCGTGGTGGCGGATGCGTCGGTGGCCGGCCTGTCGCTGGCCCAGCTCGCGCGGCGCCTGCTCGGCGAAGGCGCGCTGAACGCGGCGGTGCTGCCGGCCCTGGCGCCGCTCGACGGCCCGGCC